>NZ_SGSW01000060.1:0-16322 GCF_004209125.1 Acinetobacter sp. WCHAc060033
AATGCTTGGGTTTTGAGTTCCATTAAAATTCGACTCAAAACTTCCGACATATAGCCTTTTTGCCAATAGTCTGGATGCAGCTCACATCCAATCACGACACCATATTGACCATCAACCTCTAAAACACGATTTACCCCGAAACTACCAATCAATCGAGTACTCGATGAGTGAGGGAAATTCTCATCTTTTAAGCGAATGGCATAACGATAAGCTTGCTGATCTAGCCACTTTTGATGAAAGTGCACAACGAGGTCATGCGCTTTTTCACGCCTAGTTAATTTTTTAACATCATAAAACTCAAGCACAGCATCATTGGAAAATAGTTCAAAAATTGTAGCTGCATCATCCGTACCAATCTCATCTAAAATCAAGCGAGGTGTTGTTAATACTTTTAATTTTTTCATAATCCAATGCTAAAAATTTTTAAATACTCACGATTGAGCTAAGATCATAAGGATCAACATCCGTAGCAATCGGTTGATACGCTTGAATAAAAGTCGGTGACATGCGTTTAGGACGACCAGTGGCTATTTCTATACATGCCCACTTGGTATTTCCTGTAAATAACAAACTTTTATCTTTGGCATTAAAAAAGGCATATTGACGGAATGAATACAAGGCATTGATGTCATACAACCAAGTGCGCAAAATGATCTCATCCTCCAACATGGCCGCTTTACGATATTGAACTTGATGTTCAACAGCGACCATTGCATGTTTCATTTCTAAATAATGCGCCAAGCCTACGCCTAATTTTTCAATATGTGCTGATGCAACATCTTGCATCCACTGTACATACACCACATTATTCACATGACCTAAAACATCGATATGTTCTGGTTTAACTTGAATGGTTAAATCAAATAATGAACTCATGTGACATTTCCTTACCCTGATAATCTTTTAAAAATACTTTAATTTTTAAAACAATTTAATCTTCGATTTTAAATACACGGATATTTTTACACAAAAAAGCCACTCTTTGAGTGGCTCATTCGCATCAAAATTAATTCTATTATTGAATACGTAAACCAATCATCGCATGTTGCCCTTCACGAACAATCGCCACACGCGCTACGGTATTTTTCTGCAAGTCAGCAACTGCCTCGACAAAATCGTTGGCAGTGTTCACTTTCTTATTATTCACTTGAGTAATAATATCACCTGCTCTAATACGAGACTGTGCAGCCAAACCACCTAGTGTAACATCCTGAATGAGTACACCACCTTTAACACCAGATTTAGTTTTCTCTTGCTCAGTTAAGTTGCGAATAGCAACACCTAATACAGGTCCTTTACGTGCCTTTGTTGCACTTTGTACCGCATCTTCTTTTGCAGGCGTATCATCAGGAGCAACGGTTAAGGTCGCAGAAATCACTTTTGGCTTATCATCACGTAATACTTCTAGACGAACTGATTGCCCTGGTTGAGTACGATTCAGATAGTTTAATAATTCAGATGTACGAGAAATCGGTGAACCATTGTATTTCATGATCACATCACCAGATCTAAACCCTGCTTTTGCCGCAGGAGAATCAGGCGCAACTTGGGTAATCAATGAACCTTCTGGTTTATCTAGTTTATAAGCTTCTGCTAAGTTACGATCAATATCTTGCAACATTACGCCCAGATAAGAACGGGTGACTTTACCATTCTTTTTCAGTTGATCGACAACATCCATTGCCACATCAATTGGAATAGAGAATGACAAGCCCATATAACCACCCGTACCACTAAAAATACGAGAGTTCACACCGACCACTTGCCCTTGTTGATTGAACAATGGACCACCAGAGTTACCTGGGTTCAAGGCTACATCAGTTTGGATAAATGGAACTGAAGTTTCACCCATCATATTACGTGACTTAGCACTGACAATCCCTGCTGAAGCTGAATAGTCAAAACCAAATGGGGAACCAATCGCGAGTACAGGTTGACCTACTTTAAGCTGGTCAATATTTCCAACGGACAATGATGGGAAATTATTGCCTTCAACTTTTAATAATGCGACATCGGTACGTTCATCACTACCAACAACTTTTGCATCAATCTCACGACGATCGTTGAGCATAATGGTCACTTTAGATGCATCTTCTACCACATGATGGTTTGTCAATAAGTAACCATCTTTACTGATAAAAAAAGCACTACCGTACGCTGTTTTTTCTTGTGGTGCACGTTGCTGTGGGATAATGATCTGATTACCAAAGAAACGTTTTAAAATTTCAGGAACTTGTTGTTGTAACAATTCTTCCTGAGATATTTTTTTAACAACATTGACACTCACAACCGCAGGGCTGACTTGTTCTACCAAGTTTGAAAAATCAACAGGTGTCGAAGCTTGAACTTGTGATGTTGCCGCAGCGACAGTAAAGACTGCTGCATACATTCCCTTTTGTACTAGACCATTACTCATTTATCACGAACCTACATCTTGTGTTTTTACTTAAAAATGTTTGTAACATACTATTTGATGTCTTTGCGTAATAATATGTTTTCATTTTTTTATAAAACAAGACTTTACTTAATTATTTCTTAAAAGTCCTTATATCTAGTATTTAGACTAAAATCTGACACGTATAACTATTGTAATTTGTTCAAAAAAAGAGTGTTATAAGCAGACTTTTTTGAAATTAGCTGATGGACATGTCTAATTTAAACACAACACATCAATTTGATGTGATTATTGTGGGTAGTGGCGGTGCTGGTTTAAGTTTAGCTTTATCCTTGCCTGAACATTTTAATATTGCTGTTTTAGCCAAATCGACACTGACCGATGCGAGCACCTATTTTGCTCAAGGTGGCGTTGCTGCTGTTCTCGATGAAACAGATTCTATTCAACAGCATATTGATGACACTATGATTGCAGGTGCGCAATTATGTGAATTAGAAGCAGTGAAACATACAGTTGAAGGTGGTCGCCCGTCTGTAGACTTTCTGCTCAATCACGGTGTGCAATTTACTTTAGATGGAGATGAACAATTGCATCTAACTCGTGAAGGTGGGCATTCTCAACGTCGTATCATCCATTCTGCTGATGCTACAGGTAAAGCCATTTCCACCACATTGGTTCAAAGAGCACAAGAAAAGAAAAATATTCATATTTTTGAGAATTACATCGCAGTTGATCTCATTACCTTACATAAATTAGGTCATACCCAACAAGAGAATCGTGCTGTCGGTCTATATGCCTTAGATGAAAAAACTGAAACAGTACATACATTCTTAGCACCATTTACTGCCCTCGCCTGTGGTGGTGCAATGAAAGCTTACCTTTATACCTCTAATCCTGATATTGCCACAGGTGATGGTATTGCGATGGCATATCGTGCAGGATGTCGTGTAGCGAACATGGAATTTAACCAATTCCACCCAACTTGCTTATATCATCCGCAAGCGCGTTCATTTTTAATCACAGAAGCCATGCGTGGTGAAGGTGCATATTTACGTTTACCTGATGGTGAACGCTTCATGCTCCGTTTTGATGAGCGTGCTGAACTTGCCCCGCGTGATATTGTTGCACGTGCTATTGACTATGAAATTAAGCGCTTAGGCATACGTCATGTCTGGCTTGACATCACCCATAAACCTGCTGAATTTGTTAAAGAGCATTTCCCCACACTTTACGCACGTTTAATGGAACTCGGAATAGACATTACCAAAGAGATGATTCCTGTTGTTCCAGCAGCACATTATACCTGTGGTGGCGTCGTGGTTGATGAGCATAGCCAAACTGATCTTGCTGGCTTATATGCGATTGGCGAAACGTCTTATACGGGTTTACATGGTGCAAACCGTATGGCAAGTAACTCTCTTTTAGAATGTTTTGTCTATGGAATGAGTGCAGCCAAAGATATTGAAGCAAAATTTGGACAAGCTTTTGATCTTCCAACTGTGCCTGAATGGGATGCGTCACAATCGACCAATCCAGATGAAGATGTCGTAATTCTGCAAAACTGGGATGAATTACGTCAAACCATGTGGAACTATGTCGGAATTGTACGCACCACCAAACGCCTACAACGTGCCTTGCATCGTATTGAGATGCTGAAAAAGGAAATTACGGAATATTACCAAGACTATCATGTCAGTAAAAACTTGATTGAATTGCGTAATTTGGTCATGGTTTCTGAAATGATTGTACGTTGTGCAATGGAGCGTAAAGAGTCGCGTGGTCTACATTACACCTTAGACTATCCAGAGCTTTCACCTGAGTTAAGAAAAACAGTACTCACACCGCCTAACTTTACCGTAGAAACTCCATTGGTGAATGAAGAGCTTATTGTTTCTTAATATTTTTATTGGTCAATTTAAAGTGCCTTCTCTTTATAGAGGAGGCACCTTTTTATTGAAAATACATTCATTTTAAAAATACGTCTATTCACCATAATACACTTGATACGCACTATGAAAAGTTTGCGTATGCAAAGCGGTTAAGTTTTCTAAATCTTGATAGCCTCCTGCCAAAACAAACATGATCGGAATCCCTGCTTTTTTTGCCATATTAAAGACCATTTCATCGCGTTTCTTGATCAATTCAGTTGTGAACCACGCTGAACCATAAGGATCTGCTTGATGACAATCCATACCTGCTTGATAAATAATAATATCTGCTTGCCATTCATGTGCCTTTTGAAAAGCTTCATGCAATGCCATCAGATACTGCGCAAAACTTCCATTCTTAGTATGTACATGGCGACTTTCAGCACGTTCATAAGTTGGATAACCAAAAGCTAAGCCATAAATACTAAAATTATATAAATTATCATACTTACGGGTAAATTCAGCCGTACCATCCCCGCCATGCTGGTCACAATCTAAGATAAAAATTCGTTTATTCGGATATTGCTGTGCAATCAGAGCCAAACCATTAATAGTACAAAATGAACCACCGTATTCAGGTCGCGCATGATGAAAACCTTGCGCAATATTTGCAGCAATCCCATGTTCAAAAGCCAATTCTGTTGCCATTAGTTGCCCTGCATTAATGGCTAAAACCGCATCACGTAACTGTTCATTCCACGGTTTAAAGCCTGCAAAAGTTGCAAGCTTATTGGGCTGACCAGTCATAAAAGCTTCGACATATTTAGGAGAATGTATTGCTTTTAAAATCTCAGGGTCTAATATTTTTGGTTCGTGAAATTCAAAATTCTTCACGTTATTTTGATTAAATTGCTGTAATTGCTCTGCAACAGCAAGCAGTTTTTCCATGCTATTGGTATGCGTTTGAGCAAAATAGCGTGGCGAAAAACATACATTTAACATAAAAAACTATCCGAGACTTAGCGCACTAAGTTGCGACTTTGCAACATCATCCAATTGTTTTAACAATGTCGTATCTGGACTAAATAACCCATTATGTACTTGCTGTTCAAAATGGGTACTAAACGCCCTCTTACGATTTTCAGGAGAGATCGCCAATGTCGTTAAACGTAAAAACCAAAATTTTTGAATCGCCTGATACGGAATAATAAAACCTTTAAACTCTTTATTTGGGCTTTTATCTGTAATTTGTTCAATATCATATTCGACTGAAAATAATGAACCCACTGGAATCCGTATACCATTCATTATAAGCGGCTGTAAATTAATACATGAATGATTATCTCCCATATTCATCTTTTCAATCAGCAACGGCTGATTTTGATCATCCACAAAAATATTAATTGAGCCCTGTCTGAGCATGGAACGATGGGCAATTTTCAGAAAAAAAGCTTCTGCCATTGGACATGAGCCAACTTTTGGCTTTTCTGATAAAGTTTGAATTTCGATATAGCCTGTTTCACGCGCTGACTTGGGTAAAATCACATCCTCCAACATCGCACAAATGATTTTACTTTCTTCGAGTTGTGCAGATTGTGACACTTTTCTTAAATTTGCCTGAAATCGAACCTCTTGTTCCACTAAGGTTTTGAAGTCATCTTCTTTTGCTTGGCGAATAAAATTTTGAATAGATACATTCTGATCTAAATTATGCCAATCTTCGATTTCTAAATCATACAAACTCTTTTGATCGATAATTTTTTTTAATTTTTTAAAATCATAATCTTGGAATATTTTTAGATCTGTACCTTCAATTTGATCACGTGGGAAATTGATGTATTCTGCCAAAACACGTGTCGCTTGCGTAAAGCCACAGCCACGACGCTCAGTTTGATGTGAATAGTGTTCATTCAGCATCTCCGTCAATTTTTCTGATAAAGGAAAAACCTGTTCCTTAAACAACTGGACGACTTCATGATCTAATGACATATTCTCGCTTCCATTCACTATATATTTTTTAAATAATGTATTTATTATTAATAATTTAACATTATAAAAACGAGAGTACACTGCAAATTTGATTTTTATTCGGAATTTAATGAAGTAATTTTGAGAACATTAAAGTAAATGATAGATTTAATGTTCTCGATCTTTTGAATTTTACTTTTGCGGTGGAACTGAATAGGTTCCAGTCACATGTGCCACAGGATCATCAGAATCCAATGAATAAATCCATACTTCACCAACAATCAGTGCTTTACCCACTTTCATCAATTTACACACACCGCGAATATCGACACCACCAGAGGGTTTGCGTAAAAAATTAATATTCATATTGGTGGTCACAGCCAAACCGATCAATCCAATTTCACCCATAATCGCCACATAAAGCGCAAAATCTGCAAGAGCCATCATAGTCGGTCCAGAAATCGTACCGCCTGGGCGAAGATCAGCTTCACCAACTCTCCAAACTAAAGATGCTCCTTTTTAAGTAACTTCTTCAATTTCACATCGCTCTAGACTTGGACTAAAAAATTGCTGTAAAAATTGTACAATTTCGGTCTTATTGCTTTTCATATTATGAAGTCTTCCTATCCCTGACCATTGACAATATAAAGCCTTTTACATACCAAAACACTAACACTTTCGTTCAAAAAATAGGTTGAATTTTATCATTCAACCTATCTTAGAGATTTGGAATTAATTAAGAATTTTATTTAAATAGTCTAAATTCGATGTGAGTTTTATCGAACATTCGATACGCGGAATCGTCCTTCGCAATTGTTTGAGGTATGAGCCAGTCATGGCGCAAGACCTGCAAGTTAATGTTTTTGCGATAATCTCGACATGTTTCGGTAGTTGACGAGTTCTGCGATGAGGATCCTCAAAATATATTTTGAGTCCGCAAGATGGTTTCCTTGCACAGTTTCACTGCTCATTTTCCCGAAAGAAAAGTACCTCGAGCCTGAGCAACTTAAAGCACTGCTTTAACGAAGCGCAAGACGAAGTGGCTAATTCCTAAATCCAAATGCTTGAAGTAAGACTCCGTCAAGAAAGCATTAAAATAGTTTTAAAAGAGTCAGCAAATACTTTTTCTTAAGTTTGAATTGCGTAACATCATTTATTTAAAATAAGACAAAGCATCAGCGAATACTTTTTCTTGCGCTTGAGTCGCATTTAGACGCTTCATACGCTCAGGGTCACGTGCATGAATTTCAGCAAATCCACTGCGTACCGATTCAAAAAATACCACTTTTTCTTGCTCAAAACGATCTAAATCCCCACGCGCTCTTGCACGGGTCATTCCTAGTTCAATTGGTGCATCGAGCCAAAAAGTAATATCCGGCATTTTAGACACAAAGTTTTGATTTAAAAGTTGTAATTTTTCACGACTTAAACCACGACCCGCACACTGATAAGCAAAGCTCGAATCAGTAAAACGATCACACAGAACAATTTTACCTTCCGCTAATGCAGGTAAAATTACCCGTTCCAAATGCTGTGCGCGCGCTGCGTACATCAATAACAATTCAGTATCATGACTCATTTTTTCATCATGATTGACTGACAGCAATAAAGAACGAATTTGTTCAGCGAGAGGCGTTCCACCAGGTTCACGAGTCAGAACAACTGCTTTTCCTTGTTGCTGAAAATGTTCATACAACTTTTGGATGAGCGTGGTTTTACCAACCCCTTCAGTGCCTTCAAAACTAATAAACATGCTCATTCCTTAATTCTTCGCTCGCATAACTTCAATATATTCTCGTACCGCACGATTATGGTCATCCAAGTTTGCTGAGAACTTATGACCACCATTGCCTGTTGCAACAAAGTAAATATTGTCAGAATCATCAGGATGCATGGTCGCTTCAATGGCTTTTTTACTTGGTAAAGCAATCGGTGTTGGCGGTAAACCATTGATCGTATAAGTATTATAAGCAGTCGGTGTACGTAAATCTTGTTTAGAAATTTTGCCTTGGTATTTATCACCCATACCATAAATCACCGTAGGATCTGTTTGCAAACGCATCCCTAATTTTAAACGGCGGTAGAATACCCCTGAAACTTGACGAAGTTCACGATCCACACTGGTTTCTTTTTCAATGATTGAAGCCATAATCAATGCTTCATATTTATCTTTATACGGTAAGTTCGGAGCACGTTTTTCCCAAGCTTCATCCAAAATTTTCATTTGGCGTTGATATAAATCCGTCAAAATTTTCTTATCCGATTCACCTTTATCAAAGAAATACGTATCTGGTGCAAACAAACCTTCAGGATGATCGTATGGAATATTTAATGCTTTCAGCATTTCAGCAGGCGGCAAATGAACCACAGACTTTTCAATCAATGGGTCATTTTTAAGTGAAGTAATTAACTGTTTAGTTGTTGTTCCTTCGATCACCAAAAGACGGCTCATTTGCGCATTTTCAACGTTAGAAATCATTTCCAAAACTTGACGAACGCTCATCCCTTGTTTGACTTCATAAACACCCGCTTTCATGGTGTCATGGATAAAAAGTTTGCGATAAAGCTTCAGTACAATTGGAAAGCTAACTTTATTTTCTTTTGCAAGATCATCAATAAAGCCTGTATACGTTTCACCATTTGTAATCGAAAGCTTTTGCTTTGCCCCCTCGACGGGATAACTTTTGAAAATGCTCATTTTTAAAATAATGGTGACAATCACCAAGATCGCCACCAATACAATGATGATCCCTTTATAAATTTTATTGCCCGTTTTATCAGAAGTATTCTTTTTAGATTTGGGCTTTGATTTTGCTTTAGACATGAGAATTAAACTGACTTAAATTTAAAGTTTGGAATAACTCAACACAAGATTGAGTGTTTAAAGGCTGTTGATTTAAAGTTTCAACAATTTTCATCGGACTCAACGCATTGCAAAAAAATACGCTTTGAAAATTACGTATTTCCTCCATATCAATATAACGTTGTTCGCATCGAATCCCTTGCTGATGCATTCGAGACAAAATTTCAGCTCGCATCACACCATGTACGCCATTATAACGAAGTTCAGGCGTAATCCATGTATTGTTTATTTGAATAAAACAATTACTGCTCACCCCTTCAACAATCGAACCTTGTACATCCGTAACCAGCGCTTCCAACCAGCCCTTTTCTTGTGCTTCTTTCTTTAACATGACTTGCTCTAAACGATTTAAAGTCTTTAAACCGACTAAATTTGGCATGACTAAACCAATTGCTTGTTCCAAAACACCACTATGAATAAACTCAGGTTGAAAAGCATCCGTCGCTTTTGGGTAAAATAGTACATATAAGTCAGCATCATGCTCAGGCATGGCATAACCACGATCGCCCTCACCACGACTTAGAATAATTTTCAACGTACCATTTAGACTTGGAAATTGTTGCTTTAATACATCCAAAGATTGCTCTAAAACATCAAAATTGAATTTTAAATACAAGCGTTCAGCGGCTAGTTTTAAACGTGCACGATGTAAGGACTCTAACTCCATGACATTTTGATGAAATCGTGCAGTGGTAAAACAACCATCACCATAATGAAAAGCTCGATCTAAAAGTGGAATAAAATCAATTTTTTGAGCATTTTTAAAGCAAATCATGATGCAATTTTCCTGACTTATGCATAAATGACGATAACAATATCTGCATTAACTAATTCACATTTATTCATATAAAATTCGTTTTTTATTATTTTTTATGAATAAAGACTAGCGTTATGCTCACTCCATCTTACCGAACTTATGAAATAAATGGGGCAAAAAATGCAGTTCACTCAACTAAAATTCGCTGTTGTTGCAGCATTATTATCAACAACTTCTCTCAGCGTTGCAGCGAAAGATTTTTTAAATGTTTCTTATGATCCGACACGCGAACTGTATGAAAATTTCAACAAAAGCTTTTCGACATATTGGAAATCTAAAACTGGTCAAACGATTGACTTTAAACAATCTCACGGTGGTTCTGGCAAACAAGCTCGCGCTGTGATTGATGGTTTACAAGCTGATGTGGTGACTTTAGCACTGGCAGCAGACATCGATGCGATTGCACAAAGCACGAATCTATTACCAAAAGACTGGCAGAAGAAATTTCCACAGAACTCGACACCGTATACATCAACCATCGTTTTCCTTGTTCGTAAAGGCAATCCGAAAGGCATTAAAGACTGGGGCGACTTGGTTAAACCAGGTGTTGAGATCGTAACACCGAATCCAAAAACATCGGGTGGTGCACGTTGGAACTATTTAGGAGCATGGGCTTGGGCAAAACACCAATATGGTTCTGACGCGAAAGCACAAGACTTTGTTCGTCAAATTTATAAACAAACCAAAGTTTTGGACTCAGGTGCGCGTGGTGCGACCACAACCTTTGCTGAACGCGGTATCGGTGATGTGCTGTTGGCTTGGGAAAATGAGGCTTTCCTCTCGACTCGTGAACAGCCTGGTAAATTTGAAATTATCACACCTTCACTTTCAATTTTAGCTGAACCACCTGTTGCGATTGTTGAAAAGAATGCTGAGAAAGATGGCAACTTAAATCTTGCAAAAGCATATTTAAACTATTTGTACTCTCCTGCAGGTCAAGAAATTGCAGCGAAGAACTTCTATCGCCCACGTAATGCAGCTACTTTGAAAAAATATGCAACAACATTCAAACCTTTAAAATTGGTAACGATTGATAAAGAGTTTGGTGGCTGGACCAAAGTTCAAAAACAACATTTTGATAATAATGGTGTATTTGATCAAATCGTCAAAGCCAATGCAGCAAGTAAATAAGATTTAAATAAAGTTCATCCAAGAAATAGGAGCATAGACATGATTCACACAATTATTGTTCCAGGTGTAGGTGGCAGTGAATATGATCATTGGCAATCAAAACTACAACGTGAACTCGTGTCTTGTTCCCGTGTACAACAACAAGACTGGAATCTGCCGATTCTCAAAGATTGGGTTGCTCAATTTATCGAAACGCTGAATAAAGCTCAAGATCCTGTTCAAATTGTTGCTCACAGTTTCGGATGTTTGACGACTGTTGCAGCCTTAGCACAACATCCTGAAGTTACAGCTAAAGTAAGAAAAGTTATTTTAGTTGCACCAGCCAATCCATCACGTTTTGGTGAAGCAGGTTTTGCACGGAACAGTCTTGGAAATTATGAAGCTTATTTTCATGGACTTAAAATCAATGTTGCTGCTGAAATGATCATTTCTGAAAATGATCCATGGCTAGATTTTGAAAATGCGCAGAAGCTGGCGAAGGCTTGGAAAATCAGACCTAGAAACTTAGGACAAGTGGGACATATCAATGTTGCATCTGGTTTTGGACATTTTCCTGAAATCTATGACCATTTAATTTTAGAGAAACAAGATTTCTTTATTAGTAATACTGATGAGACCAAGTTGTTTTTTAAATTTGCAATTTAACCATTGCCTTTTAAGCTTGCCGAATTGTTTTAAATTTGCTTATTGACTTCAATAAGCTTTCTCTCTTTTGAGGAGTCATCATGTCGCAGCGATCCCGAGTGCTGCCAGGTTTTGGTCTATCTCTAGGCTTCACCCTAGCGTATTTATCATTAATCGTACTTATACCACTCTCTGCCGTATTCATAAAATCTTTAGGCGTGGGCTGGGATGGTTTATGGGAAATTCTAAGTTCTGAACGAATTATTAAATCCTTACAACTGAGTTTTTCCACCGCCCTTGTCGCAGCGTTGATCAATGTGGTCTTCGGCTTGTTATTGGCTTGGTGTTTAGTGCGTTATTCTTTTCCAGGTAAGCGTATTGTAGATGCTTTGGTCGATTTACCTTTTGCACTGCCGACAGCAGTTGCGGGTATCGCACTCACCTCACTCTACGCATCAACAGGGTGGATTGGTCAACTCCTAGAACCTTTAGGAATCAAAATCGCCTATACCTCTTTAGGTATTACCTTAGCTTTGATTTTTATTGGTATTCCATTTGTGGTACGCACTGTGCAACCGGTTTTAAGTGATCTTGAAACTGAGCTAGAAGAAGCCGCTTCTGCATTAGGTGCAAACCGTTTTCAGATCGTGACAAAAATTATTTTACCAATCTTATTCCCTGCCTTACTCACTGGTTTTGCTTTGGCATTTGCGCGTGGTGTAGGTGAATATGGTTCAGTGATTTTTATCGCAGGGAACATTCCTTACGAAACTGAAATTGCACCGTTGATGATTATTACCCGTCTTGAAGAATATGATTATGCAGGTGCAACAACCATCGCCGTGGTGATGTTGATTATCTCTTTCGCATTCCTCTTTGTCATTAACTTGATTCAAGCATGGGCAAGTCGCCGTACAGGGAGAACTGCACGATGAGCTTAAATACCAATAGCAATGAGTTAGCAATTAAATTGCAATCTCGTGATGCGACACGTGAACCGACTTGGGTACGTTACATCTTATTAATTATTGCCTTACTTTTCTTTTTAGGCTGTTTAATATTACCGTTAATCTTGATTTTTGTTGAAGCATTTAAACAAGGTTTTCAAGTTTATGTTGCCTCACTGGTTGATCCTTATACCTTATCAGCAGTCAAACTCACTTTACTGACAGCTGCGATTGCCGTGCCATTGAATGTCATCTTTGGTGTAACCGCAGCTTGGTGTGTGGCGAAGTTTAATTTCCGTGGTAAAGCGATTTTAACCACCATTATTGACTCACCATTTTCAGTCTCTCCTGTTGTTGCGGGTTTAATGTTGGTGTTGATTTTCGGTTCACAAGGTTGGATTGGCTCATGGCTGATTGAACATGATATTAAAATTTTATATGCAACGCCTGCGATCGTCCTTGCCACCGTCTTTATCACAGTGCCTTTTGTTGCACGTGAACTGATTCCATTGATGGAAGCGCAAGGCTCTGAAGAAGAAGAAGCTGCTATTGTCTTAGGGGCTTCAGGTTGGCAAACCTTTTGGAAAATTACTATTCCAAATATCAAATGGGGTTTGATCTATGGCGTGATTCTATGTAATGCACGTGCCATGGGTGAGTTCGGTGCTGTATCTGTGGTTTCAGGTCACATTCGTGGTGAAACCAATACTTTACCGCTACATATTGAAATTTTATATAACGAACCAAATTCGATTAGTGCTGCTTTTGCTGTATCGACCTTGTTAGCGTTCTTAGCGATCATTACCCTTATTCTAAAAACATGGGTTGAGTATCGCCAAGAAAAACAAGATCGTGAAAGCAAAGAGTCAACCGTTTCTTAAGGAATTGCACAATGAGTATTCAAGTAAAAAATATTGAAAAAAACTTCGGTGCATTCCATGCACTCAAAAACATCTCTTTAGATTTTCCAGATGGTCAGTTGGTTGCCCTACTCGGTCCATCAGGTTGTGGTAAAACCACTTTACTCCGTATTATTGCAGGTCTGGAGTCTGCGGATAGTGGCAAAATTATCCTTGAAGGGACAGATGCAACCAAAGTGCATGTTCGTGAACGTCAAGTCGGTTTTGTATTCCAACACTATGCATTATTCCGCCACATGACTGTCTATGACAATGTTGCGTTTGGTCTACGCGTTCGCCCTAAAGCGACTCGCCCGAATGAGAATGAAATTAAAAAACGTGTCACACGTTTATTGGATTTAGTTCAATTGGGCTTTTTAGCAGATCGTTATCCTGCACAATTGTCGGGTGGTCAACGTCAACGTATTGCTTTGGCACGTGCTTTAGCGGTTGAACCTCGTGTATTGTTACTGGATGAACCGTTTGGTGCTTTGGATGCTAAAGTCCGTAAAGAGTTACGTCGTTGGTTACGTACACTACATGACGAATTACATATCACTTCAATTTTCGTAACCCATGACCAAGAAGAAGCTTTAGAAGTTGCCGATCAAATCGTCGTGATGAATAAAGGTGATATTGAACAAATCGGTTCACCACGTGAAGTTTATGAAAAACCTGCAACACCGTTTGTTTTTGACTTCTTAGGTCAAGCCAATCGTTTTGAAGGTGAAAATCATCAAGGCATTATCCAAATCGGTGATGATCGTATCCTACTACCCTCTGCACGTAATACTGCCGACGGTAAAGTCATTGCATTCGCGCGTCCAAATGAGTTAAAAATTCATGCGCAACCAACTGAGAATGCAATCCAAGCCACCTTCTTACGTGAATTGTGGATTGCTGGTAAGGTGATGGCAGAATTACAAGATCGTCAAGGGAACTTGATTGAAATTGCACTCAATCCAGAAGATGCAAAGTTACATCAATACAGACCAAATCAAACAGTTTGGGTAAGTGCTTCGACACTTCACCTATTTGAAAATCAAGTCGCATAATGGGCGACTGGGTGAGTCGTAACAGACTCATCCACAATTGAGGTATCGAAACAATGAACTTTCAACAATTACGAATTATCCGAGAAACAGTTCGTCAAAATTATAATTTAACTGAAGCTTCAGCAGCACTTTACACATCACAATCAGGTGTGAGTAAACACATTAAAGATCTTGAGGATGAACTTGGCGTACAATTATTTGTTCGTAAAGGTAAACGTCTTTTAGGTCTAACAGAACCAGGGCAAGCCCTACTCAGTATCGTTGAACGTATGTTAATCGATGCCGATAATATCAAACGCCTTGCTGATGATTTTAATAAAGTCGATGAAGGGACGCTGACCATTGCAACGACTCATACGCAAGCGCGTTATGTTCTACCGCCAATTGTGAATTTGTTTAAAAAAGCGTTTCCAAAAGTACATTTGATTTTACAACAAGCCAGCCCTGTTGAAATTTCTGAAATGCTTCTACTCGGTCTTGCTGATATCGGTATTGCGACTGAATCATTGACCACAGAAGAAAACTTGGGCAGCGTGTCATTCTATAATTGGAAACACAGCATCATTACCCCACAAGATCATCCTTTAACCAAGCTTGATCCTAAAGACATTACCTTAGAAAAACTAGCAGAATATCCGATTATCACCTATCACGGCGGTTTTACAGGCCGTTCTAAAATTGACAAAGCATTTGAAGATGCCAATTTAGATGTTGATATTGTGATGTCAGCTCTCGATGCCGATGTCATCAAAACCTATGTCGAGTTAGGCATGGGGGTTGGTATTGTCAATGATGTGGCGTATGACAATGAACGTGATCATCGTTTAAAACAAATTGATACTGATATTTTTGGTTTAAATACCACTTGGATTGCAGTGCGTAAAGGTCACTTACTTCGAGGTTATGGTTACGAGTTTATTTCTCTCTGCTCACCGGATGCGGACATCAAAGCATTGAAAAAAATTGCGTATCCAGACGATTAATTCAGAAAGCACTAACAAAAGATGGAGAGTTTAAACTCTCCTTTTTTATTGCTCTTTTTTTAATTCACGAATTTCAAATCATTAAAATATTAACAAAGACTTTTTAGAATTTCTAAAATCATTGATTTTTATATTATTTTTACTTTAATGACAATTTTTAGTATAAAATTTAACCTTATTTTTTATTTATACATTATAAATAATTCGGGGTAGCAATGAACACAATCACATGGGGGCTTGCCTTAGGTACTTTTGTTCCTATTTTAAGTAGTGCTGCTGGAATAGAAAGGTCTAATCAATCTATTCAATCATTTTTAGAGTCTGATCATTATGTCGAACTGTCCTATGCACAAATGCATGCCAATGTATCAGGTCAGCTTCCACAAACTGAAACTTTAAAACAACAAGGCGTTGAGAATTTCTCCACTGGAAATTTAATCAATGATCAGTATTTTTTCAATGTCGCTGCAAAGCTACAACTCACACCGCAGTTTTCCTTTGGTCTAATTTATGATCACCCCTATGGTATGGATATGGATTATCAATACCAACCACAATTACAAACTGGTGCACCGCTTTTAGAGTCTGGAAAATTAGATTTTTCGAGTGAAAACATTTCATTGTTATTCGGTTATCAACCCTCATCACAATGGAATATCTATGCGGGAACAGCATATCAACAATTTCAGGGTGAACTTGAAGTGATGGGTGAAAACTATTCTACATTGAGTGGTTATCATGCAAAAATTAAAAAAAGTGCGGGACAAGGTTG
>NZ_SGSW01000061.1:0-15770 GCF_004209125.1 Acinetobacter sp. WCHAc060033
TTTGGGGTGTTTTTTATTGGGTGAAACAATGTGTAATAATAAAAGTAACTAAAAAGCCTTAACGCAGTATTGAGTGTCATTAAATAAGTTGGTTATATTCTATTTTTATAAATCAAATTAAGATAAAAATGCGATATCAATATTTTTTTACGGATTATGAAGGCGAAGAAATTCTTGCTGATAATGAAGTAACTGCATCAAAAGAAGAAATAATTCAATTTATGAAACAGATCTTGTTAATTAAAGATAATTTTTTAGGAATTATTGATCAGAATGATTTGTGTATACAGTTTATGGTTAATCAAGATCATTCTATCTTGGTTGATATTCCTATACCTGAACTTGATGGTTCGTATACAAAAAATACAACAATGATGGGTGCATTACAAATAGTTCACGAATTGGATGCCATGATTCAAATTGAGAATATTGATAATTTACAATTTGAGAAATGGTAGGCTTATTTTAAATGTAGTCTTTCAAAAGGATACCGAAAAAAGGATACCGAAATTGGGTTATTCATTATTTTGGAATTAAATTATGGATAAAGAATTGGTAGATCAGACTCTGGAGCTTCTAAAAAAGAGATTTGAGGCGAATATGTTCCGTCACTCTACTCTAGAATGGGCATCGGTTTATGAGCAATTACTACTAAACCCTGAAAAATTGAATGCTTTATTTCAAATGGAGCAAACGGGTGGTGAACCTGATGTTGTTGTCATGGATTCAAAATCTAATGTCATTACATTCTATGATTGTAGTGTTGAAAGCCCTAAGCCACGCAGAAGTTTTTGTTATGATGAAGAGGCATTGAAGAGTAGGAAAGATCATTTACCCCAAAATAGTGTGATCTCTTGTGTAAAGCAAATTGGGTCACAACTTCTAACAGAGCAAGAATATCGTGATTTACAATCTATTTTCCATTTTGATTTTAAAACATCGAGCTGGGTGCAAACACCTGAATCAATTAGGAGTTTAGGAGGTGCGATTTTCTGTGATTATCGTTATCGGCAAGTATTTACATACCATAATGGAGCGCAGTCTTATTATTCTTCACGTGGATTTCGGACAAGTTAGTTATTTAGTCGTTGCATTTTTTACTTAAATTTTAAATAAAAACGGTAAGCCTAGACTTACCGTTTTATTAACTGTGATTTGTTCAGTATTAGAAATTATATTCCATACCTAAACCGATCACAGTTTTCTTATCATCTTTTACTAACCAATCACGTTTTTGTTGAGCTACAACACCGTAAACACGTGCTTGTTTATTGATGTTGTAATCAGCACCAATACCGTAGATATCTTGTTGACGATCATCACGACCATTTGATTCTGTTGTTGCTGAGATATATTCAGCTTTTAATTTAATTGGTGTAGACGGGATCGCATATGCAGCAGTTACACCAAAAGAATCTTCTTGTAGGCCTTTATAAGATGTTACTACAGCAGGAGTGCCAGAGCTTGTTGCAACAGTATCATCTGTCGGTTGAGCTGTTTGCCATAAAGCACCAAATACTAAACCATCAATACCTGCAGTTTTTAAGTCGATAGAACCCGTTACACGTACTGCATCAGTGTAGACACCAGAAAGGTTGTAGGCACTGTATTTCGATGCAATTGAATGGTTT
Organism: Acinetobacter sp. WCHAc060033; assembly: GCF_004209125.1. NCBI lineage: Bacteria > Pseudomonadati > Pseudomonadota > Gammaproteobacteria > Moraxellales > Moraxellaceae > Acinetobacter > Acinetobacter sp. WCHAc060033. Next base: position 1,632 of record NZ_SGSW01000061.1, read on the forward strand.
GCAGCTACAGCAGCAGCGATACCATAATCTTTATTGTCGTAAGTAATCGAACCAGAAATTCCGTCGCCAAAACCATTACGGCTACCTTTATTACCTAAAGTAGCGCTATTTGCAGTTTCAGACTCTTCACCTTGTTGGAACATGATGTTAAATGCTAAACCGCCAAGTAATTTTTTATCAGATTCAAAACCGATTACGTTATTTAGACGATCTTCACCAGCTAAGATAGCTGTCATATCTAGTTCAGTGTGATCGTTGAAAATATCTTGGTTGCTTCCAGCAGCAGTTTTTAAATAAGAGTCATACTTACCAAATTTTAATGTACCAACACCATCAGCTTTTACACCTAGGAAACGGTTACGCGCATTAAGGTCAGTATCTGAACCAGAACCATCAGTAGAAATTGCCCATTCTGCTAAATAAACAGCTGATAATTTATCAGTTAATTTTTCTTCGCCTTTAACACCAATACGTGATGAGTTAGAGTTTAATTTTGTAACGCTTTCATCTTTAAAGCCATTTTTGTCAATTTGATCTAAAGATACGTTGAGCTTACCATACAATGTAGGCGCTGCTTGAGCTGCGCTTAAGCTAAGAGTGGCGATTGCTGCAGCGAGTAGCACTTTTTTCATTGAGATTTCTCCAAAACATGTTCAAGGGTTTGCTGTTGCTTTTTTTATTTAGTAAGTCTTTCGTTCAGTTGCTTACTAACTTGCATGCAGTATCTGCAAACTTTGTTACATATAAGTGAAGAATAAATGACAGTTTAATGACGAAATTTATATGAATGTTTTCAAAAATAAAAAAGAGACTCGATGAGCCTCTTTTTTTAAGATATTTAATTATTTAACTTTTTAGTTGAGTGCAGCTTTAATTTTCTCAGCAAAAGCTTTAATTTTATCTTGATCACCCATTTGTATAGCATGTTTTCCTAATTCATGAACAGAACTTGGAATCAGATGAAAATGAACATGCGGAACTGTTTGTCCAGCAGAAGTACCAGAAAGTTGCATTAAAACAATGCCTGTTACCCCTAATCCTGTTTCAATCGCTTGCGCTATTTTTTGTACAATTTTAATGGTATAGGCAGCTGCTTCTGGATCTAAATCGAGTAAAGTTACAGCAGGTGTCTTCGGAATCACCAATGTATGCCCATCTGCTTGTGGCATGATATCCATAAAAGCAAGGACTTGATCATCTTCATATACTTTTATTGCAGGAAGTTCACCCCGTAAAATTCGTGCAAAAATATTCTGATCATCGTAAGCCATATTCATTTCCTTAAATTGTCGAATGTTATTTACAATTCAATTCTTTCTGACGTTCCTTTATAGAGTCAAGTTTTTGTTGCTCTTTTTCAGAAAATTTAGGCTTACTTGTATAACAATTGTCATTACCATATTTAGCTTTTGCTTCAGGATCTTTGAAACAAAAACCTTTAGATGCGTAAATGACATTGGAGTCATCCTGTAATTTTTTACATTCCTGAGCATTGTCAGCAAATGCTTGTGTACCCACAAAAATAGATAAAGCGGATAATGCCGCGATAACATACTTATTCATTGTATTACCTCAAATTGACATATTCACGTGTCACTTGATTAGATTATAGGGTGTAACTATTATTATTCAATGGCGAAAAATTAATCTAATGTAATTTTACTCCATGATTCGTACATTTTTACAGCGCTCGAAAAATCACTCTCTGGTTCGGCAAGACTATTGGCAATATTGATTAAATTTTGAGTCAAACTGATGACTGGAGTGGATAATTTGGCTTCACGGACTAAATCAACAGCGATTCCAGTATCTTTGGCAAGTAAGGGTAGTGCAAAGGTGAGGGGAAAGCTTCGATTGAAAACACGTTGAGGTAAAACAGATTCAGTTACACCACTTTTACCACTGGAAGCATTAATACAATCTAAAGCTTCATTTAAGTTAACACCATGTGCTTTTAAAGTGGTAAAACCTTCAGCAGCGGCACACAGATGTACTGCCATCATCATATTATTCACGGCTTTAACTGCAAAGCCTGCACCTGAATCACCCACATGTTTAATCAGTTTACCGAGTGCTTGCATTGCTGGAAGAGCTTGGTCAAAAGCATCTTTTTGACCACCGACCATAAAGGTCAGAGTTGCATTTTCTGCACCAATCGTTTGACCACTCACAGGTGCATCAAGAAATTGAACATTATTTTGAGCAAGTGTTGAAGCAAGTTTACGCGCAGACTCAGGCACACCACTAGTACAATCCACCCAAATAGCACCTGATTTAATTTCTAAATCTTGGATTAAATTCTCAACATCTAAGCTGGTCGGTAAGCATGAAAAAATGATGTCGGCTTGTACGGCTTGGGATATTTCAACAGCTGTCGTAGCATACTCCGTTGCATGTTGTTTGGCTTTTTCGAAATTACGGTTCCATACATAAACCGTATCGAAATGTTTAGGTAGATGTGCTGCCATGCGGTAACCCATCGCGCCTAATCCAATAAATGCAACTGTTGTACTCATAATTCTCTCTTAAGCCTGCTTTTAAATTTTGCTTGATCGTTGTGCTAACCATTCAGACATTTTAGGCCAAAATTCATCGGCACTTTTTTGACTCGACATCAAACCTAAATGTCCTCCAGGAATAAGAGTAAACGTGACATCAGTACTATTTGTCAATTCGCTTAAAGGCTTAACTGCATTTGCTGTTACCATTTGGTCACCTTTACCAGCACCGACCAAGAGTGAACAATTGATATTTTTAAGCTCGATGATGTTGCTACTAAGTTGGATTGAGCCATTTTTTAATGGATTTTGTAGCCAGACATTAAACAACATATCTTGATTAATACCGCCTGGATAATCCACCATGTGATTTAAAAAATTGCCAAGTGTTGCATGTTCATGTAACAGTTCTTTATCATCAAGATTAAGAAGTAACTGCTTATGACCTTCATACCAGCCTTTAGGGTCTAAAATTTTAAAGCCAATAGCATTTAAAAGACCTGGTGAATGAATGAATTTTTTTGGTAAACCACCTCTGTATAGGGTATCTTTAATTTTCTTATTTTTAATAATTAAACTATTTATTCTTTTATAGAGTTTACCAATACCACCAGAGGCATAACTGTCAATTGGACTTGCAAGAACGATTAAATTTTTAACATAATTCGGCGTTTGCATCGCGGTATAAAGCAATACAAAAATACCTGCCATACTCCAACCATGTAATGAAATTTGTTCACTTTGAGAATGTTCACGAATTTTTTCAATACAATAAGGCATTGATTCATCAATAAAATATAAGAAGTTTAAGTGTCTATCTTGGAAAGTTAGTTTTCCCCAATCTAGTAAATAAACATCAAAACCTTGTTCGGTATAATATTTAATCAATGAACGATATGGATATAAGTCATAAATCGCCATATTGATAGATAAGGGAGCAGTAAAGACCAGTGGTTCTTTAAATTTTTTTTCAGGGGCTGCGTAGAAGCGCACCTTGGTTTGATCGTGTTCAGCAATCACATCATAAGGTGTACTTTGTGAGAGGACGAGTGACTTTCCATTAAAAATTCGCGTAGACAGATTTTTTAATTTAGCCTTTCGTTCTTGAAACTTTGTCGATACTCGTGCCATAAGCGATGTTTGTCTCATTTTTAAGCAGATTTGTCCGAAGTGTAAGCGATAATTTTACATTTTACCTTGACCTTAAATACATTGGACGCTCAAAATGTTGGCAATATTTTACAAAGGCAGTTTTAGGACTGAGTAGTTGAAATGAGCCAGCACGACGACATTGAATACCAACTTGATACTTTAGCCATTCGTACAGGGCATACCCGTGGTTTTGAGGGTGAGCATAGTGAGCCGATCTATTTAACCTCATCATTTGTATGCGAAAGCGCTGCTGATGCTGCTGCTAAATTTTCTGGTGAAATTCAAGGGAATACCTATTCACGTTATACCAATCCTACAGTTCAAACTTTTGAAAAACGTTTGGCGATTATGGATGGCGCAGAACGTGCCGTGGCAACAAGTTCAGGTATGGCGGCTGTGCATGCAGTATGTATGGCATATTTAAAAGCCGGTGATCATGTAATCTGTTCACGTGCTGTATTTGGTTCAATCATTTCATTATTTGAAAAATATGTCGTTAAGTTTGGTGTCGATGTTACTTTTGTAGATTTAGATGATCTTGAAGGATGGAAACAGGCGATTCGTCCAAATACACGCTTATTGTTTATTGAAACGCCATCAAATCCATTGGCTCAAGTGGGTGATATGCAGGCGATTGCAGATATTGCCCATGAAAACAATGCATTATTCGCTGTAGACAATACATTCTGTACACCTGTATTACAGCAACCGATTAAGTTTGGTGCAGACTTAATCGTATATTCATCAACAAAATATATTGATGGTCAAGGTCGTGCACTTGGTGGTGCTGTTGTTGGTAAAGACAAGCTTGTAGAAGAAATTAACGGGGTAATTCGTACCTTAGGTAATTCGATGAGTCCATTTAATGCATGGATCTTCTTAAAAGGTTTAGAAACTCTCAATCTGCGCATGAAAGCGCATTGTGAAAGTGCACAAAAATTAGCAGAATGGCTAGATCAACATGAAAAAGTTGAAAAAGTTTATTTTGCTGGCTTGCCACATCATCCAGGTCATGAATTGGCTAAAAAGCAACAATCAGGCTTTGGTGGTGTTGTATCATTTGTTGTGAAAGGTGAACGTCAAGGTGCTTGGACAGTCATTGATAATACTCGTTTCCTTTCAATTACCAGTAACTTAGGTGATGCTAAATCAACAATTACACATCCAGCGACAACTTCACATGGTCGTATGTCAGCGGAAGCTAAACAAGCAGCGGGTATTGTTGAAGGGTTGATTCGTGTATCAGTTGGTTTGGAAAACATCGATGATATCATTGGTGACCTTTCTCATGGCCTAGATTTAATTTAAGATAGGCACGAATTGACGAATTAATTTTAGAAAATGGTCTAGATCGGATTGAGTCTGATCTAGACTATTGAGTTAGTATTTGAATCAAAGGACTTTTGTTCGGAGTAATTTATGAACATTAATATGCTCATGCAGCAAGCTCAACGCATGCAAAAAGACATGGAAAAAAACGTACAAAAAGCCAAAGAAGAGCTTGCACAAACTGAAGTTCATGCTGAAGCAGGTGGTGGTTTAGTCAAAGTGACCATGACTTGCCGTAACGTGGTTAAACGTATCGAAATCAATCCTGAACTTTTGCAAGATGATGCGGATATGATTGAAGATTTGATCGCTGCGGCAATGAATGATGCTGCACGTCAAGCTGAAGCGATTTCAGAAGAAAAAATGAAAGCTGCAAACTCAGGTATGGGCTTACCACCAGGTCTTTCAGGTTTATTCTAAGGAAGTATAGGTGTTTAGCGACCGTTTCGATCAGCTCGTACAAGCCTTACGAATATTGCCAAGCGTTGGACCAAAATCGGCTCAACGTATGGCATTGCATTTAATCATGAAGAATAAAGAGGGTGCGATTGGTTTGGCGCATGCGTTGAATGAAGCAACTTCTTATATTCATGAATGTGGTATTTGTCATTCACTGACTGAAAATGAAGTCTGTGATATTTGTTGTTCTACTGAGCGTGATGACCAGTTGCTTTGTGTGGTTGAGTCGCCGGCTGATGTTATGGCGATTGAACAAAGTGGTAGTTTTAAAGGGAAATATCATGTTTTGGGTGGACATTTGTCACCTTTGGATGGTATTGGCCCTGAAGAAATTGGTATCCCTTATTTGGTTCAACGCTTGAGTGATGGAAAGGTCACAGAAGTCATTCTTGCAACGAATGCAACAGTAGAAGGGCAAGCGACTGCGCATTATTTGGTAGAGGCGACAAAGCATTTATCTATACAAATGACGCGTATTGCTCAGGGTGTGCCGCAAGGTGGTGAGCTGGAATATGTGGACAGTCATACGCTGAGTCAGGCTGTACATAATCGTATGAAAATGAAGTAATTTACTGTTGTAAATATTTTATTTAAATAAATTGATTTAAACTGCATTCAAATAGTTTAGCTTTAGGGTTTATGGATCTTTTTGTTTTTAATTTTTGAAATTAGAAGCATAGAAGTGAAATAAACCCTATTTTGTTTAAATATATTTACATTAATCCGTTATTTTTTTAGGTAAACTCAGCTACATCTATGATTTGTAAATCTATTCATCATATATTCTAAACAATGTGTTGAGTAAGTTGTAAAAACTATATTTAAATTTAAATTGATTTCTTAAATTTACTGTAAAATAAAGTATTTATATGGAAATAGTTTAAAAATATTATATTTATATATTATATATTCAGGTAAAATCGAAGACACTTTCGAATATCACATTTGACTCAACTGACATGTTTCAATTTATCAATCAACAGGCTGAACTTGATCAAGTGTTGCATTTAATGCAGCAAGCATCAATTTATGGCTTAGACACTGAATTTATAAAAGTCGATACACTTTGGCCAAAGCTCGGTGTTTTTCAGATCAATGTCAATGGTCAGGTATTTTTGCTCGATGGTACAACATTAAATTTAGAAAAATTTTGGGCACAGTTATTCCAAGCGCAACAAAATATTTTTCACGCTTGTGGCGAAGATATTGATTTAATTTTTCATTATGCTGACCAGAAAAACCTAGCCAATGTTTTTGATACCCAAGTCGCTTTGTCATTTCTTGGGCACGGTTTGCAAGTGAGTTATCAGAATGCGTTAAAGTTAGTGTTAGATATTGATATTGATAAAGATCAAACACGTTCAGATTGGTTAGCGCGCCCTTTAACATCCGACCAAATGAATTATGCTGCTAATGATGTTTTATACATTATGAATCTAGCAGATAAGTTGAAAGTAGAATTAGAACAAAAAAGTTTATATCAACACGTACTTGAAGATTGTCAAAATTTGACTATTGAAATTGCGTCTGAAACACCAAAAGAAAGGCTATATAGTGATATTGGGAATTATCGACATTCACGAAAACAGTTGATGCAATTGCAACAATTGAGTGTATGGCGCGAAGAGATGGTGAAAGCGCTCAATCAACCACGTAGCTTTATTCTAAAAAGTGCGACAATGATTGATTTGGTTGAAGTCAATCCAAAAAATATGTTTCAACTTTCGAGTGTGAAAGGCATTCGTCCAAATGTGGTGCGAGAGCATGGCAAGACGATTTTGGATTTATTGAAGTTTTTACCTGAAATGGATGAGTGGCCATTGCGTATTGCACGTCCAATTAAGCATTCATCACAAGGGATTACGGCTGAATTAGACCATTTAATTACGCAAATATCACAAGATGCACAAGTACCGAAAGAAGTATTGATGCGTAAAAAATGGTTGAATGCCTTGTATCAGCATGTGGTCTTTCATGGTGATGAGCAAGATTTGCCAGGCTATTTATTGGGTTGGCGCTATGATCTTTTAACGCAACCATTAATTCGCTTACTACGTGAAGATGAGCAATATTTATCAAAACAGATGAAAGTGAATGATTGAATAAAAGTGGCTCATGGCATGACTGATTCATCGAACTTTTAAATACATAAAGTGATCTATTTCTGATCAATGATTTACAAATGACGATAAATAACGACTGCTGCGTAAACTTTCGATAATGTATCTGTCGTTTTTTTCATGTATGCTGTGACATGAGTTTTATTGAAGCTGTTGTTTAAAATGCATTGTGATATTTACAAATCGAGCAAAAAAGACGAAATGTATCTTTATGTGGCTCGTCCAGATCATCCAAATGAAGATGAAAATGCTGATCCTTTAGCGGTTTTGTCAGACGCACTACGTGTTGCATTTGGTCGTGCGACACATGTGATGCATCTTGAGTTATCTGAATCTCGTAAATTGGCACGTGTGAATGTGTCACATGTAATAGATTCGTTACAAACAAAAGGCTTCTTTATTCAAATGCCACCAGAAGGTTTAATTAATCCGAATGCGGTTGAACCAGAGGGACTACGTGGTGCTTGAGCAGTTATCAGGAATATGGGCAAACTTTTTAGGTTTATTTGATTCTATCCCAGAAGATAGTATTGCAGTTACAGTCTATATTCTTGGGACACTGATCATTTTATGGTGTTGGTATGGTATTGCAAAACGCCTACCAGCACTGCTTGGCGGTATTACATGGATTATTGTATTTGCAGTTCTTGCAACCCCAACAATTTCTGAAGGACCTAACTCTGAAATTGCGCCTGCAATTTTCGGATTGTTATTTGGTATTTTAACTAAAGACACACCATTGGTTTGGTCTAATCTTGCTTTGATCAGTTTTGTCATCGGGATTGGATTGGTCATCGGTTACTTTTGGTCAAACTACAAAGCCAATAAAATTACCCAACAAAGCACAGTAGCAAAAAATACTTCACCACTTTAAATAAAAAATAAAGGTTATTTATGTCTGTTGATTCTCAACAATTTACAGGTACTGAACAGTATATCGCGACGGATAGTCTGAAACTGGCTGTAAAAGCAGCGCGTGCATTGCAAAAGCCATTACTGGTCAAAGGGGAGCCTGGTACAGGTAAAACTTTGCTTGCGGAGCAAGTTGCTGAAAGTCTTGGTTTAAAACTCATTACTTGGCATATTAAGTCTACAACCAAAGCTCAGCAAGGTTTGTATGAATACGATGCAGTTTCTCGTTTACGTGACAGCCAGTTAGGTGATGATCGCGTTTATGACATTAAAAACTACATCAAACCAGGTAAGTTGTGGGAAGCGTTTACCAGCGAAGAGCGCTGTGTACTGTTAATTGATGAAATTGATAAAGCAGACATCGAATTTCCAAATGACTTGTTGCATGAACTCGATAAAATGTCGTTCTTTGTGTATGAAACAGGTGAAACGATTACTGCGACGCAACGCCCAATCGTGATCATTACCTCAAATAATGAAAAAGAATTACCCGATGCGTTCTTACGTCGTTGTTTCTTCCATTATATCGAATTCCCAGATGAAGCGACGATGCGTGAAATTATCGCAGTTCATTTTCCAAGTATTTCAGGCACTTTGGTTTCTGAAGCTTTACAAGTGTTCTTTAAGTTACGCCAAGTGCCTGGTTTAAAGAAACCACCATCTACGTCTGAATTGATTGATTGGTTAAGCTTACTCATGGCAGATGACATGCCAGAAGATGTATTGCGCAATCATGATAAATCTAAAGCCATTCCACCATTGTATGGTGCACTGATTAAAAATGAGCAAGATGTTCAATTGCTTGAACGCTTAGCCTTTATGTCGCGTCGTTAATGGGGAGATCGCAATATGTTTGTGCGATTGTTCTATACCCTCAGAAAATATGGTGTCCCTGTTTCGACCCGAGAATTGATAGACTTAAACCGAGCTGTCAGTGAAGGTTTGGTTTTTGCCGATCAAGATGATTTCTATCAGTTAGTGAAAACGGTGATGGTCAAAGATGAGCGCTTCTTTGACAAATTTGATCGTGCTATGAAAGATTATTTTGAAGGTATTCATACCTTTGATATTGATGATCTGCTCAATAAAGTTCAAAAATTACCGAAAGATTGGTTCGATCTTGAATTATTAGAAAAACATCTAACACCAGAGCAACGTGCTGAATTGATGAAAGCAGGTTCGCTTGAAGAATTGATGAAAATGCTGGAAGAGCGTCTACGTGAACAGCATAAAAAACATCAAGGTGGTAACCGCATGGTCGGTACAGGTGGTACTTCACCTTTTGGTGCATTTGGTGATCATCCTGAAGGTGTTCGTATCGGTGGTCCAAGCCGTAAAAATTCAGCAGTTAAAGTTTGGGAACAACGTAAATACCAAAATCTTGATGATGAACAGATTCTAGGTACACGCCAAATGCAAATGGCATTGCGTCGTTTGCGTAAGTTTGCTCGTCAAGGTGCTGCTGAAGAGTTGGACATTAACAGTACCATTTATGAAACAGCAAAACAGGGCATATTGGATGTGCAAATGGTACCTGAGCGTCGGAACCGTATCAAAGTTTTGATGTTATTTGATATTGGTGGTTCGATGGATGCACACATTGCCCAATGTGAAAAACTATTTAACGCAGCCAAAACCGAGTTTAAAACCTTAGAATATTTCTATTTCCATAACTGCTTATATGACTATGTGTGGAAAGACAATTTCCGTCGCTCATCAAGCCGTATGAATACTTGGGATTTGTTTAATACCTATGGTAAAGACTATCGTGTAATTGTCGTGGGCGATGCCAGTATGGCACCTTATGAGCTTAGATCAGTCGGTGGTTCGGTAGAATACAATAATGAAGAAGCAGGTGAAGTTTGGCTTCGTCGTTTGCGCAATCATTTTGAAAAAACTGCGTGGCTGAATCCTGAAGAACAGAATTATTGGCACTACACTCAAACCGTTGCTGCGATCAAACAAATTTTCGAAGATCACATGTTTCCAATGACACTGAAAGGCATTGAAGACATGACTAAGTATTTATCACGTTGATTTGAAATACTTGAAGATCTATCCAGCAACCAATTTAAAAATGGAAATATGATGGAACATCAAATTAACGGAATAGCTTTACCCAATGAAGACGGTTTCTTTGGTGAGTACGGCGGTCAGTTTATTCCTCCACATCTAAAAGAAGCGATGGATGAAATTAATGTGGCTTATGAAGCGATTCGTAAAACACCAGAATTTCAAAATGAACTCGCTGATTTATTTGCCCATTATGTAGGACGCCCAAGTCCTTTGTTCCATGCAAAGCGTTTGTCTGATCAATTGGGTGGTGCGCAAATTTATTTGAAACGTGAAGATTTAAATCACACAGGTGCGCATAAAATCAATCATTGCTTAGGTGAAGCTTTACTTGCCAAGTATATGAATAAAACCAAAGTGATTGCAGAAACAGGTGCGGGGCAACATGGTGTGGCTCTTGCAACAGCATGTGCTTTGGTGGGTATTCCATGTGAAATTCATATGGGACAAGTGGATATTGAAAAAGAACATCCAAATGTTGTGAAAATGAAGATTTTGGGTACAAAACTGGTTTCTGTGACTCAAGGTACTGCAACATTAAAAGATGCTGTAGACAGCGCATTTGAAGAATATTTAAAAGATCCGAAGAACTTTATCTATGCCATTGGTTCTGTGGTTGGTCCACATCCGTTCCCGAAAATGGTCCGTGATTTCCAATCAATCATTGGTAATGAAATTAAAGTCCAAACTCAAGATCGCTTTGGCGCACAACCTGATTATGTGGTTGCCTGTGTCGGTGGTGGTTCTAATGCTGTCGGTGCATTTACCGCATTTTTAAATGATGCTGATGTGAAGTTGGTTGGAGTAGAACCTGCGGGTCATGGTTTAGATACAGACATGCATTCTGCGACTTTGACTTTGGGTAAACCAAGCCAAATTCATGGTATGGCGTGTTATGTGCTTGAGGATGAGCAGGGTCAGCCTTTACCTGTGCATTCGATTGCATCTGGTTTGGATTATCCTGGCGTTGGCCCTCAGCATAGCTTCTTGAAAGATTTGGGTCGAGTGGAATATTCAACGGCAACAGACCAAGAGTGTTTAGATGCATTTATGACACTTTCTCGTGTGGAAGGTATTGTTCCTGCTTTGGAAAGCTCGCATGCGGTGGCATGGGCGATTCGAGAAGCGCCGAAACTGTCTAAAGAAACAAAGATCGTTGTGAATCTTTCTGGTCGTGGTGATAAAGATGCAGATTATGTTGCTGGAAAATTGGGTTTGAACTAATTTTCTAACGATCTGATTTGATAAAACCTAGCTTCGGCTAGGTTTTTTATTGTTTGATATAATAATCATAAATTAAAACTTTGTATTATGCATATTAATAGTAAATCGGTTTGAATTTGTAAAATCTGTAGTACTTTGGAACAAAGTATTCTTAAATAAGAACTTAAGGACACTATAAGAAATTTTAACAATATACTATTACTCAAAAAGGTCTTTCATGAATATTAAAAACATATATGCAGCCAATAGCGTACTAGAAATGATTTACCAATTAATGGATCATCAATTCAGAAGAGTGGTAGAAAAAGATTATTCATTATTTGAAAAAGAATTGGTCAAAGTAAGTGATAGTGTTGGTCGAAAGCTTGCACAGGATGTATTTGCGTCTCGTTGCTATCCACAAGTAGCGCTCTCTGCCATAGAAGGCTATATGTTTAATTTAGATGAAGATATCACTACGATTGATCAATTCAAAAAGCATGATAAACAGAATTTTTTTAATAAATTAGAATTAGGTGAAAATCCTTATGCTTTAGATAAAAATATCAAAATCCAATCATTTATAGATAAATATATACAAATAGGCGCTATTGCGAACACAGTAATTTCTAGGTCACACGCACATCCATGGCATTGTGAACAAATCATAAGTAGCGAAGATAATGAATTAGTACCAATTACTAAGGGACAGGGGCTGTTCCTTAAAGGAGAAGATTATCAAGAAAGTGAGTTACTGCTAAAACAAAATGAAATTATTAACAGTGTTAAAAAAGCACTTATGAGTCAGGCAGGGGTAGATAAAATACTGGTTTATAAAGATATTAAAATCGTAGTTTTGTATGCAGATTATGATATTGAATATTATAATAAAAATCTTGAATTTCAATATATCCAAGATTGTTTAACAGATTGGGGGTATATTTTTGACACTATTAAAATTAAACCAGTCAAAGAAAATAGAATGAATGTTGAAGCTGTTGATGCTGGCATAGCCAATGAATTTGAACAATTTAAAAAAGAAATTTCAAAAATTACAGAAGAATATGATTTTGTAGTGGCATGTGGGTTATCTGATTCATATAGTACAAGAAATTTAGGTTTAAAAAGAGGTTTTAGACAAACTTATTCTATTTTAAATAATTATATTGATGACAATAAATTTTATATTTATTTTGGAGATTTACGGCAACCTATATCTAACTTTCAAAAAAAATACTATGAAAACAATATGGCAAAAGGAAACAGAGTTTTTAGATTGGAAAATCGTGCAGTAGTGTGTTATTTACCAGGTTGTATGCAAGATATTATAATTAATATGACTATGTGGATTAAACCCATGCTGAAAAGTTTTAAAGAGCAGAAGTTTCATTCTCCTGATTATAAAGTGGCTGTTTTAACTCATGACTATTATATTGATTGGAAAGAAGGGAAGCGAAATACAATTAGATGGGCATTTGTTACGCAATTCGAACCACAAGATGCAGATAAGTTTTCTATGAAAAAAAATGCAGAAATTACTATTTTTGATACGGATGATATAAGACCCGATAATATATTTTTTTTCAGGAATTGTAATTGCTTTATTCCAATCAAAAAGATTGATGGAGATTTAAAAGCAGGTGATCATTTATATTATTTGGAAATTTAAGAAGCATTATATATGAATATAAAAAACAAAAAAATTGTAGATCAAATATTTCGTCAATTAACCAAAATTAATGAAAGAATGCCAAACCCTAATTTTACAGAAATGATTTCTATCGAAGAGTGTTTAGGCAGAAAATTGGCGGAAGATGTTCAAGCCAATACAGATTACCCATCTATTGCATTATCCGCAATAGATGGAGAAATGTTCAATATTCAACATGAAGTATCAACTCCTGAACAAATCAAAAGCATTGATATAGTGAATTTTTATGGTGCTTTGTCGAGGTCTGAAAACCCATTTCGACTGTTTTTAAATAAAGAATATACATCTAGTATTTCACGCTATATGAAAATTGGAAATATTGCAAATACAGTAATTCCAACGGAACAATATTCCGCATGGTTGGGGGTACGAGGAGATTTTTCACTGAAAGGAGGAGAACGACTGGAACCAATACAAATTGGTAAAGGTTTAATTTCAGTTGGTTCAGATTATAAAAAAAGAGAGATTATCTTAAGTAAAGATAATATAATAACACTAACCAAGAAAATGTTACTTGAACAGGCTGAAATTACACACGTTACTGCATATAAAACCACAAAATTTGCTTTACTTTGTGTTGATTATGACTTGGAAGATTTAAACAGTAATGCAGAGTTTAGATATATTCAAGAATGTATGAAACTTTGGGGATTTGAAGCAGAAATTGTGAAAATTAAGCCTT
>NZ_SGSW01000062.1:0-15683 GCF_004209125.1 Acinetobacter sp. WCHAc060033
GTTTTTTCACTCTTCACATAAAAGTCCAATTCAGGCACAACAAAAGCAAATACCTCTTGTTCATTTACACCCCATTCTTTTAACAATGGACAATGAATATCCAATACTTTTGCTGCTTGAATTTGACTAAAATTAAAAGGCATTTCGATATCACCTTGTGACATTTTTTCAGGCTGATCAACCCATTCCACCCATGCATGATCTTGATCGACTAAGTAGCGAATAGCTTCATCCCATGATGAAAACAAACCTTGCCATGTCTGTGGTAATTGTTGATCTGTATGGATTTCGACTGTACTGGATAATTTATAGCATTCATCAACATGAAGTTGCGTATGAATCTGTGAATTATTTTTTTGATGTATAAATGGTTGCGCAAATTGTGCAGGCATCGCATCACTGGCCAGCCGCCCACTCAATACATAGAGCTTTTGATCAACCACAACTTGTTCAAAAATCACAGTCTTGTCTTGCTGATTCGGTTCGATATAAAAACGCCAATTACTTTGTTTTGGTGATGGCATCAATTTTCGAAACCAGCCCAAGAAAGCAAAGCCAAAATGCTCATGCTGATAGGTCAATATGGTAAAAATGGTTTTACCTTGTTTTCCCCATAACTGAACATGCTTTGGGTAACGTGAACGTACGCTTTCAATATCAACTAACCATGACAAATAGACAATATTTTTGACTCGGCTTTGTAATTTGAAGAATGGTAGAACTCGCATCAACGCACGGCGCAAATTTAAAAGCCATGAACTTTGCGTTAAATAAGCAATGAATTTCATGATCCAATTTAAATCTTTATTTTTAATTTGATGTCGATTCATAACACTCTTTGTTATTGCTTTGTTTTATTTATTCTAGCAAATCTATGCAAATAAACATCACAACTAGAGCAACAATAAAACATAAATAGGCATTACGTGATTTCAAATGAATCAGCTATGATAAGCGCACAATTAAATCAGGAATTCAAATCGTGACTCAAGATTTATTAAAACAACTGCAAGCAGGCGAAGTAAAATTTACCGATGTCATTGCATTTATTGAAGCACGTTATACGCATACGCCAACTGCATTTCAAAATGGTCAACAACACAATGCAGCGACTGAAAACCAAGGCAGTGCCAAAGTCTTTTCTTTCGCTCAATTGAATGATTTAGATCAACAACAAACACTAAGTTTATTTGCCGAACACTATGCTTCAGTATTGGCAACACCTGAAGCCACTGATCATCAGAACATTCGCCAGTTTATGCAACATGGTTGGAATGGAATCAAGTTTGAAGGTAATGCTTTAACAGCGAAATAATTGAATATTGAACAGACCTTCTGAATATGAAGCAGGTCTGTTCTGTAGTTTCTCTGTAGTCTAAAGTTTTTCTAAGTCTAAGGTCTCGCCAATGCGGATAAATCAGTGCTCAGACTATAAAAATCTCCGCCCATTTTGCCCACACTCTGTAGCTTTTCTTGATCAATCACACGACCGTCCCAAAGCTGATCATCGACATAAATAGATTTCACATCTAACAAGACCGCAGTACCACCTGATGGAAGTGAGCTTAGTTCAATTACTTCTCTTAAATGACATTCATAACGAACAGGTGCATGTTTCACAGCGAGCGCCAAAACTGTTTGACTCTGTTCAGTTTCAATCTGCGCAAAATCAAACTCACTTTGCTCCGCAGGCAGTGAAGCGCAAGATAAATTCATCTGCTCAAGCAAAGCTGTATTTACAATATGTACCACACATTGTTGTGTGTCGATAAGATTTCGCAGTGTATCTTTATTTTGCCCATCTCTTGAATTGACTTGTGAATACCATAAGATCGGTGGATTGCAACTGGCAACATTAAAAAACGAATATGGCGCAATATTAGCAACACCATCTTTAGATAAAGTACTGATCCAAGCAATTGGTCGAGGCGTGACGCCACCTACAAGCAAACGATAAATTTCATTTGCTGCCAAGTCTGACGTATTAAAAATCATACGAATAATTTCTCAATGTTTAAGGTCTTTCATCGTACTGTGGTAAACCATCACCAATCGTATCCCACTCTGCCTTATAAGCTGTAAACGTATGCATGGTTGGCTTTTGCTCAAGCGGTGTATCCAAAGTTCCAATTCTTAAACGATAAGTATCAGGTGTTTCAGCTTTAATACTGATAATCGGTGAAGCGCATTCACCACAAAAACAACGCTGTGTGGTTTCACTAGACTGATATTTTTTCAGTAACTGCTCACCTTGTACGATTTTAAAATCTGCTTTTTGAATGGGTGCATTGGCAGCAAAAGCACTGCCATTTGCCTTACGACAACGACGGCAATGACACTCAATAATATCGCCAATTTCGCCATGAATTTCATAGCGAATCCCACCACACAAACAACTTCCTGTATATAATTTTTCAGCAGACATGACTTAACTCTAAAATATAAAACCATTTAAAATTAGCACATCTTACAAGTGTTAATCCAAATTTAATCTTATGAAATTGTTGTTTCCGTTATTCACTTTTTAAATACTGATGCACACCTTGCCCTGCTGCACGACCTGTCGCAAAACACGCAGTCAGTAAATATCCGCCCGTTGGTGCATCCCAATCCAACATTTCCCCACAACAAAACAAATGAGGATTGGATTTCAGTTGTAAATGCTCAGTGAATACAGATTGTTTCACACCACCTGCACAGCTAATCGCTTCCTCAATTGGACGAAAACCTGATAGCTCGATTTTTAAATGTTTAATTTCATTCGCCAACTTTTCCGCGTGGTTCCACAGTGATTTATCGACCACTTCACGAACTAAATTGGCTTTAGCAATATCCAAGCCCGCTTTACGCCAAATATTCGCAGTCGATTGTTTTTTTGATGCTTGTAATTTTTGCGCCAATTGTGCCACAGACAAATCAGGCAACAAATCCAAATATAGACACATAGTCTGTTGCTGTTTCAGTTGCTGTCTTAACGCTCGCCCTTGCTTATAAATCAGCCCACTTTCTAAACCATAATGCGTAATGACAATATCACCCTGTGTTTTAGATGCATGCTCTACCCATGCCTCAACACGTTTCAATGGCTGCCCAAACACAGCTTGCATAAACCTAGACCATGTTTTTTCCACACCTGCATTACTGGCTTGAAATGGCTCAATTTCTTCCGCATTCAGCCATTTTTGCCATGCGCCATCACTGCCTAAACGTGACCATGACACTGCGCCGCAAGCAAGAATAATTGCATCAAACTCTTGCTCAAAAATCTGTTCTGATTTCAAATCCTGAATTTTTAAAGTTTGATTGTTTAAATCCAAAATTT
Source organism: Acinetobacter sp. WCHAc060033 (assembly GCF_004209125.1). Classification (NCBI taxonomy): domain Bacteria; kingdom Pseudomonadati; phylum Pseudomonadota; class Gammaproteobacteria; order Moraxellales; family Moraxellaceae; genus Acinetobacter; species Acinetobacter sp. WCHAc060033. Next base: position 3,323 of record NZ_SGSW01000062.1, read on the forward strand.
GATGCCGATAATGAAAATTGACCTTTTGCTCAGCTAAACGCTTCAACCAAGCTCTCAATAAGGGCGCAGCTTTCATTTCAATTGGGAAAATCCGTCCCGAAGTTCCGACATAGGATTCAATGCCTAAATCCTGCATCCACGCTTGAATCCAATTGGCATCCCATTGTTTGATCCACGGACTCAACCATTCCACCTGATCATAACGCTGTACAAATTGTTCAATCGGTTCAGCATGGGAAATATTTAACCCTGTTTTACCTGCCATCAAAAATTTGCGTGCTGCCGAAGGTTTCTGCTCAAAAACATGCACTTCATAATTATGCGCACTCAGCACTTCCGCAGCCATCAAACCCGCAGGACCTGCCCCGACAATCGCAATGCGTTTATTCGGCATCTTTAGACTCAGTCATTTGCGTATTTTGACCTTGCAAAGGCTGAAAATCATCAAAGCGAGTAGTGTAATTTTCAGGTTTAGAAATGATCAACTGCTGACACAACTCACCCCGTTCTAAATATTTCACTTCAAAATGAGTGCGTGCCGAATCTGATGCAATCACCTGTTTTTCATAAGGTAAATGCCAAACTTGTTTTAATTGTTGTTCCGCTTCTTCAATATATTCAGGAATATTACTGGCTAAAGTAATTGTGCCATTCACCGCCAAACGTGAGATGAGAAACTCAAAAAATGGCATATTCAACCAACGCTGTGCAGGATTATGTGGCTCAGGATTTGGATAGAGTATAAAAAAATGTTGTACTTGTTGTGGGAATAAAGCATGCACCACCCACGGCAAAGCATCGGCATGCATTGGGGTTAAATTGGCTTGCCCTTCAAGCTGATGTTGCTTTTGCATCGCTAAAAATTTTTCACGTGTCCGTTCAATCGCAATCAATTTCAAATCAGGATGTTGCCCTGAAAATAACAAAGCATGTTTACCCTTACCTGCACCTATTTCTATACAAACAGGATGATTCTCTATCGGTTGAAAATCACGGGGAGCATGCATACGCTGCGCTTGAAATTGACGAATTGGCATAAACAGATCAAACTAAGAAAAATCAGCGCAAGTTTAACAAGTCTGCGTTATTTTTGCTTCTTAGATTGTCTATTTAAATCAGGAATTCATCATGCCTAAATCATTTCCATGTCCACGTTGTGGTGAAGCGACCACTTGGGAAAATAATGAATTTCGTCCATTTTGTTCAGATCGTTGTAAATTGATTGATCTCGGCGCTTGGGCAAATGAAGATTATAAGCTTCCGACTGAAGACTCTCCTCCTGAAGAAGACTCATAAGTTTTCTTACAATTAAATACAGTGATATTTTCATTGAAAAACGTAAACTTACGTAATAATTCAAAAAAAATTAAAACAATATACACATATATTTCACAATAATCGTCTACTTTTTAACAATAAAAGTTATATTATAAAGATGTGTTCTATTTCACACTTTTAAATATAAAAAATTAAAAATCATGTCTCAAAATTACTGAGCATAGGTAGGAGTATTCATATGTTTATTGGTATTAAAATTTTTATTTCGATGTTGGCTGCTCTTTGCGTATTTTTTACTTTCGTAGGTGTATACGCATTAGATCCATCACTAATTACAATTGGTATTCTATTTGCTGTTTCCATAGTATTAGTTGTATTAGAAGCACAGAACCAACTCACAAACCCTTTTATGAAAGGTTAAGCACATTATACAGATGAACTTAACACAATTGTTTTAAAAAATTAAGTATGTATAATTCCACACTTTGATACAAAAAAACTAATTGATTATCAAAAAGTGGATATAAAAATGAAAATGTACATAATTTTAAAAACGATGCTAAGTTTCTTTATCGTCCTGTGTGTAATCTTTCTTGCACTTGGTTTTTATAGTTTAGATCGCGCATTAATTTCAATTGGATGCTTATTTGCAGTCGCAGGGTTTATTCTGCAACTCGAAATGAAGGATCATTTATTTGATCCTTTCGCTTAGTACTCAAAACAAATAAGAACGTTTCAATTCATTTCGAATTGAAACGTTTTTTATTTTATAACTTTCTTTTCTCATTTTTCCGTTAACTTACTTAAAAACATTCTACCCAGCTTTACTTGCAACAAATGGGTTGTATTGTTTTTCATAGCCAATTGTACTCATTGGCCCATGACCTGAAATAAATTGAGTTTCATCAGGCAAACTAAAACATTCTCGTTGAATTGAATCTAAAAGTTGCTGATGATTGCCCTTAGGAAAATCCGTACGACCAATAGAACCTTTAAATAAGACATCACCAGTCCACAGCACGCCATATTTTGCATTATAGAACATCACATGCCCTGGGGTATGACCTGGTGCAAAACGAACTTCAAACTCTTCCTCGCCTAAAGTTAATGTCTCACCACCATTTAACCATTGATCCACATTCACTGGATCTGGAACAGGAAAGCCATAACGTGCAGATACTTCTTGAATCATATCTAACCAAAATGCATCTTCTTTATGTGGTCCAATCACAGGCACATTCCAATCTTTCACCAGTGCACCAACAGCACCAGCGTGATCTAAATGCCCATGCGTTAACCACAATGCTTTTACAGTTAAACCTAATGCTTCAACTTCTTGTTTTAATTTTTCAGGATCACCACCTGCATCAATCAACACAGCCTCTTTGGTTTCGGAATCCCAGACAATCGAACAGTTTTGAGCAAATGCTGTTACGGGAACAATTTTGACTTGCAACATATTAATTTCCTTAAAACAAACCCAAGCTTAGGAATAAAAATTAAGCCTGTAATTGCGATTTCAAAGCATCGAGTTGAGCTTCTAATAAATGTGCCAATAGATCAATATGATCCGAACGACTATTTAACGCTGGAATATATGTATATTGCTGACCACCTGAATTTAAAAATAATTCAGCATTTTGAATTGCTAATTCTTCAAGCGTCTCCAAACAATCTGCTGAAAATGCAGGACTTAAAACTTGTACAGATTGAATGCCTTGTTCAGCCCATTCTTTTAAAATTTGATCCGTATAAGGTTTCACCCACTCTTGCTTACCAAAACGTGATTGGAAGCTAATTGCCCATTGCTCATCACTTAATCCTAACGCTTGAGCAACTTTCGCAGCGGTGATACGACAACGATCTGCATAAGGGTCGCCTTTGTCCGCATAAGGTTGAGGAATACCATGGAAAGACATCAATAACTTTGTCGGCTGCCCATGTAACTGTTGATAATCACGTACACTATTTGCCAATGCTTGAATATAGAGAGGATGCTGATAATAGTCACGAATCAAACTTAAACCGGGAATATTTCTTTGTTTCAACAGCCATTTTGCAAGTGCATCAAATAGTGGTGCTGTTGAGGTTGCTGAATACTGGGGAAATAAAGGAAAAAGTATAATGTGATCAAACTGCTGAATTTCAGCATCTTTCAAAATCGCGTCTATGCTTGGTTGCCCATAGGTCATCGCTGGAACAATGCTAAGATCAAAATTTGTATTTGAATGCTCAAGTGTTTGCTGAATCTGAGCCACTTGTTGCAACAAAATTTCACGCATCGGTGAATCATTTGACCACACCTGTGCATAAGCTTCAGCAACTCGTTTGGGTCGAAATGGTAAAACAAACAAATTTAGAATAATTGCCCATAAAAATTTAGGAATTTCAATGACACGCTGATCAGATAAAAACTGCTTTAAAAAGGCACGAACTGCGGGCGCAGTCGGTGCATCAGGTGTACCCAAATTGGCAACAATGATCAGTACTTTAGGTTTGGATAAAGACATTTTAACTCGATCTGCTCAATATCGTGATCTCTTTGCATCAGCTTAACAGAGTCTTTATCTAAACAAAATTTTTATCTAGTGTTGCAATGATGACCACTTAAAACATAGAAGAACGATTACTGATACGTTGAGAGTTCTCAAGTAATTTTAGACATTTATCTGTCATCTGCCATAACATACGCTGACGATCATCCCGACCAACAGGAATAATCCATTCGTTTTGTCGCATTTGTTGTTTAATCGTATGCAATGAACGTACATTAATCTGCGCACGTGACACCGCATGTGCTCTTGGCATCACCACTTGAGCATCGGTTAAACCTGTATTATTTAGATATTCATTCAATACTTTTGAAAAGAAATCTTCTGGCGTCGGTTGACGAAATTCTACAGATAAAATTTTCAACAACTCCGCCCATGTCATTTCTCTGATCGGAGATAATTCCTTAAAATTACCATCCTGATAAGCATGCATTCGATAATCAAAATTAAATACTTCATGCAAAGACACTTTCGGCAAAGTTAAAAAAGGATCTGCCTCTTTTTTACCTTGCTCAATCGAAACTTGTGCTAATTTTGCTTTTAATCTGTCAATTTCATCTTGTAAAACTTGAATATTTTGTGGTCTCACCCAACCCACAACAGGATAACGTTCTAACATTTGTGGCATATAAGAACGTACAGCAAGTTCTAAATCTCGCAATGTTCTATAGGTCACTACTTGTTCAACTTCTTTTTGTAATTGATGTCTAAACTCGTTGAATTTTTCAATCAAAATGGTTTTTTCTTCTTTTAAATGTGCTTCACGTGACTCAGGATTTTCATGCATAAACACAATAATCGGTTTCTGCTTGGTCACTGCATAAATATATTCAAGATGTAAATAACTCACACCAGAAACAGGCTGCTCACCGTATTGGCTACCCAGCAATAATAAAACATAATCACAATCATCAATTTGACGACGAGCAAATGCCGTACTTAAAGGTGTACGCTGTTCTAAACCCCAAGAAAAAAAACCCATTCCAATGAGCGTTTGTGTAATAACCATGCGCTCTGGCTGCATTTCTTTGCCAGATGTTGTAATAAAAACTTGATACCGTTTGTCGAGCATAGGTAAACCCATTCTTGTCACATCACACTTAAGATCAACCCTAAATCACTATAAGCTTAATGTGCCCTACACTTATAAAAACATTAAATATACCTGATATTGAACGAATTAGCCCAGTTTTTCAGCAATATTTTCGATAGACCATGTAATTTTTTCTTGTATTAAATGATTTAAGACCATTTTTAACGCATTTGCATTTCCTCCACTCACATAACATTGTAAACGGACACCGTCATTTTGCGGAGAACTTGAAGCCAGTCCATTTTTAATCAAAATACGTGCCGTTTGTCGTGCGACTGCTAAACCTGAATCAATGAGATTTAATTGATCACCATAAAGTTCCTGAATACTTTGTTTTAAATAAGGATAATGTGTACATCCCAAAACCAGATAATCTGAACCTTTTTCTACAATTGGATCTAAAACTTTCTGTAAGCTTTGCTTACACTCCAAAGTGTTATATCGACCAGATTCAACAAATGGTACTAGTTCTAAGTTAGTCACAGTGAATACTTCAACATTGGCAGGTTCAGCAAAACGTGTCATGACATCTTTAATTAATTGTCCGCGAAAAGTCGCAGGCGTTGCCAAAACCGACACTACTTTCGACTTACTTTGTAATACAGCAGGCTTCAATGCAGGAACAAGTCCAATAATCGGAAAATTTTCACCATAATGCTCACGTAAATAATCCAAACTAAAAGCTGATGCAGTATTACATGCAACCACGGCAACTTTACATCCCTGACGATAAAGCCATTCGATTGCATGAGCTGTTAATTCACGAATATCCTGATCTGTGCGAGGACCATAAGGAACATGTGCAGTATCTGCATAATAAACAATACGTTCATTGGGCAAATACAACGCAATCTCCTGAGCAACTGATAATCCGCCTATACCCGAATCAAAAATACCGATTGGGGCATCTGCAGATGCTTTAGGCATAGGATTTTCTAAAGGATATAAAGGAAGAATGGCGCTCATTTGATCCACTATATGTATGAGTCAAAAACAATGAACAAAGCTTAAACCTCAAGTGCCTAATTGCAAGTGAAAATCACCACTTTGTAACGATAAAATAGCATCGCCCTGCCCATTTTCAAGCAAAGAGCCGTACTCGATCAGATGAAAAAAAGCATTGCGTTGAATTAAAGCATTGATGCCGAATCGGATATGTACATAAGGTCGAAGTTCACCCTGATATTCACGCATGAAAATTGGATGCTCAGCATCGACCAATACAATGTCTTGATTGGTTGTTGTCACTTGAAGATAAGTTTGACCATCAAGTTCAATTTGATCGACTTGATTAACCAATAAAGGCTCATCTTCTACATCTATTTCAATCTGCTCAACAGGCGTTTTTAAATAAAATTTATTGTCTTCTTTCCACAACACCTTGGTGAAGAGGTCTAAGAGGGCTTGTCGCTTGATCAATTGACCTTCGTGCCACCATTCTCCATTGGCTTTTACCTTCAAATCCATTTTGCCACAATGCTTTGGGTTCCACTGCGCTAAAGGGGGTATTGACCTTTTGTGACCCGAGTGTACATCTTTTAAGTATTGTGTAATGCTGATTAAGTTTTTATTATCAGAAACAGGCTGATTTTCAGTCGCTGATGTTGAATTATTTTGATTTACCATGGTTTATGCCTTGCTGACTAAAAAATAATACGACTCAGCCAATTGGCTAGATCAAGGTTTATAACTATACTAGCGCAAAATATATTATCGATACGAGCGTTAATTCGTATCACGGAATTTTTAGAACACTCACGGCAGCACCGACTGATTTTTGTTCAAATTAATGTTCAATAAATGCACACGGTTGCCACCCTATGAAATATGAGGAGTCCTACATGGAACACATCGAACGTGAATCGATGGAGTTTGACGTAGTGATCGTAGGCGCAGGTCCTGCGGGTCTTTCTGCTGCGATTAAAATTCGTCAATTGGCTATTGAAAACAATCTTCCAGACCTTTCGGTTTGTGTGGTTGAAAAAGGCTCTGAAGTTGGTGCGCATATCCTTTCTGGTGCTGTACTTGAACCTCGTGCAATCAATGAACTTTTCCCGAACTGGAAAGAAGAAGGCGCGCCTTTAAATGTGCCTGTGACTGAAGATAAAACATTCTTCTTAATGTCTGCGGAAAAATCACAAGAAGCGCCACATTGGATGGTGCCAAAAACCATGCACAATGATGGTAACTATGTGATCTCACTAGGTAACGTGGTTCGTTGGTTGGGTACTAAAGCTGAAGAGTTAGAAGTTTCTATTTTCCCAGGCTTTGCTGCTTCTGAAATCCTTTATCATGAAGATGGTTCTGTAAAAGGGATTCAAACGGGTGATATGGGTATCGGTAAAGATGGTGAGCCGACTCACAACTTTACTCCTGGTTACGAACTTCATGCAAAATATACAATTTTTGCAGAAGGTTGCCGTGGTCACCTCGGTAAACGCCTACTTGCTAAATTTAACTTAGACAAAGATGCTGATCCACAACACTATGGTATCGGTATTAAAGAGCTTTGGGAAATTGATCCTGCAAAACATAAACCTGGTTTAGTGATGCATGGTTCGGGCTGGCCTTTAGCTGAAACTGGTTCTTCTGGTGGTTGGTGGTTATACCACGCTGAAAACAACCAAGTAACTTTGGGTATGATTGTAGACTTATCTTACGAAAACCCAAATATGTACCCATTTGCTGAAATGCAACGTTGGAAAACACATCCTCTGATCAAGCAATATCTTGAAGGTGGTAAACGTATTTCTTACGGCGCGCGTGCAGTTGTGAAAGGTGGTTTAAACTCACTGCCTAAATTGACATTTCCTGGCGGTTGTTTGATCGGTGATGATGCAGGTTTCTTAAACTTTGCAAAAATCAAAGGCTCTCATACAGCTATGAAATCTGGCATGCTATGTGGTGAAGCTGTCTTTGAAGCGATTGCTGCGGGTGTTGAGAAAGGTGGTGATTTAGCTGTTGCTCGCGTGACTGAAGGCGAAGACTTCTTTGCAAAAGAATTAACTGCTTATACAGACAAATTCAATAACAGCTGGTTAAAAGAAGAGTTACATCGTTCACGTAACTTCGGCCCTGCAATGCATAAATTCGGTCTTTGGATGGGTGGTGCATTTAACTTTATTGATCAAAACATCTTTAAAGTACCATTCACTTTACATGACTTAGTTCCTGATTTTAGTGCGTTAAAAACTGTAGATGCTTCTACGTTTAAACCGAACTATCCAAAACCAGATGGTAAGTTAACATTTGACCGTTTATCTTCTGTGTTTGTATCAAATACTGTACATGAAGAAAATCAGCCAGCCCACTTGAAGTTGACTGATGCATCTATTCCTGTGAATGTAAACTTACCAAAATGGGATGAGCCTGCTCAGCGTTACTGCCCTGCTGGTGTTTACGAAATCATGGAAAATGATGACGGTTCCAAGCGTTTCCAAATCAACGCAGCGAACTGTGTTCATTGTAAGACTTGTGATATTAAAGATCCTTCTCAAAACATCACTTGGGTAACGCCTGAAGGCGGTGGTGGTCCAAACTACCCGAATATGTAATCTTTTGTTGAGCTAAAAAAATAAACCCGCTTAGGCGGGTTTATTTTCAATTTATACTTTTTCTCAAAATCTAAAAATTGTAAAAGCTGAGTTTTTTTGCACTATTATAGTCAGCTATAATATCCTAAAACCCCTCAAACTTATTAAAAATTAATATTTTATTTACGATCAACAAGTCCATTATCATTACTACAAAAGGTCTTTTAAAATCATAACACTGAATCCCATGCATTAACAATTTGTACTTTATATTTACCTTATTGCAAATATAGTAGCCTAAAAATACCTAACAGATCCGATTTTTTTATTCATTTACAATCAAAATGAAAGTTTTATCAAATTTTTTCAGTCCACTTCGAGCAACCCCAGAAATATGAATATTATATTCACCAACATTCTTAGGAGTTCCCTCTATAATTGTAGATGAGTGCATAAAGTTGACTCCTTGATTAGGTACAACTACTAAACCACTTTCCTTATTTATGTTTGTCTCAACATAAAATTTATCTTGTATAATTCCCTGTTCCTTCATTTTTATTTCAAAATAATATTTTTGATTAAGTTTTGCAGTTGGTAATTCTTTTGTCAAAAATATTCCATTTTGAATATTTGAACATCCAGATAAAATTAATACAAATATTAAAATAAATTTCATTTATGTAAGGCTCCTATTCACAATTATCACTGCCCATAAAAATCTACTTAAAGTTTGTAATGTTACAGGTTTCAATTGATCTTGTTGTCCCCAGTTAAAACACGTTGCTGATATTATTTCATTTTTATCAGTTTGAGCATTCACAATCCCATTCCTTGTTGTTAATGCTGAATTTAAAACAATATAATGAGAAGGAATAGTTGCTATTCTAGGAATATCCCCACCTTGGGCAGTCAAAGCACTATTCGTTAAGAAAACGTAATAAAAATCTTTTGATGGGTACTGGCTTAGCTCTCTTAACACACTAAGCCAATCTACAGATCTAGGCACTTTTTGTCTAAAAAAACTATGATAAACTGGAATACTGAACCCTATACAACTGAGCCAATTTTTTAATTCATCTGGCGTAGTAATAGCAGAAATTGCACCAGTTGCACTATTATATTCAGTTACGCCATTTTGGGAGTCTCTAATACTAGCTAAAGTTATCCAATCAACAGAAGAAATATTTGGGTTGCCTTTCTCATCGTAAAAATTTGATACTAATCGAGCCCCTTCAATTTTCGGTTTTATAACTAATCTATTATGGCTAGCTTCACCTTTTTCCCAAAGTGATTTTACTATTTTTTTGTATATATTTTTATTACTATTTAATACACAATAAAAAAAAGCTGCTGGTCCACAAAGGTTAGTATATTTTTGATCAGGATATGGTTCTTTCAAACGACTAGCTAGGCTTGCTTCAACAGTATTTTTAACAAAAGGATCTTTAGTAGTATTCGGCGGATGCTCTTTACAAATAAAAATACTTTTGGGAGTTATGGCTAACTGTACAGTATTATTATTATTTGGAGTTACTACTTTAGTTGGATCATTTTTCTCCAAGTAATCAACCACATCAAGTTTCACATTTTGATATATACTTTTCTCAAACTCCTCAACCAAATTATTAACATAATAATCTTTCACTACATTATATTCTTTATTATTACTATCAACTCTATAAATATTAAAAACAATAACTAAATCCCTTAACACTTCTATTGGTGCAAGCTTAAGATTATATACTAAGTTCACAAAATCAGTTCTATAGTTAGAACCTGATTTTATAAAATTATATTTCCTATTAAAATCAATACTGAAACCATTTTGATTAATTATTTTCTGTGTATTATGATTGTATATTTTCAAACTATATTTCAATTTTGAAATATCAACATTTGTTCTAATTTTTACATATACTTTGTATTCAAAACTCATCTTAAATATCCAATTTATTATCTAGGAACATATGAATTGAAACATTTTCTTTATTAATAGAATTTATTTTTTGAGTAAACCCCTCATCATCTGTTATACCCTCTATGACCTCTCCATTGTCTAAAAATGCAATATATGCCTTCTTAATCAATTTATTACCTTGATCATCAAGCATTTGATATTGAATATCAAATTTATTATTTTCTCCTAATATAGGTAGCGGAATCTTTGGTGTTTGAACACTACCTCCCCCAACAAACTTATGCTGCCCCGCCTTCACCTCAAATTTCGCAGGTGTCGTCGGCAAAACACCGCCACTACTAATTTCAATCTGCGAACCGCCAGCGATTAAAACAATCTTCTTATTCGCTTTAATCTCAATCTTATCTTCTGTTGAAATCACCTGAACACCCTTACGAGCAATCAAATCAGCACCATCACCCTGTGCTTGTATCTCAACTTTCCCTTTCCCTGCATAAAACCTAGCACCATCTTGCGCAGCAAAAAGACTAATCTTCGATTGTGCATGTGCAATTAAATTCTTCTGCGTGCTGTACTGAATACTCTCACCCGCAGTTTCATAAATCTGCTGATCCGCTGATATATGAATATCTTCGTTGCTTGTCACAGCGATACTATTTGGTGCAGCAAGAACCATCATCGCATCTTGGAAAATTTTAAATTCAGCTTGAGATTTAGCATCTGATTTGGACTTCGCACTCAAATTATCCATAAAGCCACTCAAGCCTTTAAAACCTTCAAGCGGGTTCGACAAACCTTGTTTTGCAAAACCTACAATGGATTGGACTTGATTTGATGTTTTCTGAATATCACTGAATAGACCTTTAGCATCTTTTAACGCTTTAAATGGATTCTCACTTAAACCACTTCTTAGTGACTGAAATTGATCCTTATAATTTTCTAATTGCTGTCCTGTATCTTTTACAAAGCCCTCAAATTCTTGAATGGTTTGTTTTACATCTTTGAATGAATCATTAAATTGCTGAATAACACCTTTAACATCACCCTTGATTCCACCCACTTTTTCAACAAAACCACCTAAATTTCCAAGTGTTCCAAGCGGATTTGAAGTAAGTCCAGATTTAAAATCACCCACTAAATTCGTAATGGCAGCAACTTTTGAAACCTCAAGTCCTTTGAGCAATGCAGATAAATTATCAATCACCTCTAAAGGATCCGTCTGCTGATTCTTAGCAACTTCACTTAAAGCTTTTGAGTTGTTGAGTGAATTTTCAAGTTGTTGCTTGGCTTCTTTAGCATCGAGGTGTGTGCCTGTTGCTTGATCTTGTTTATAGGTAGAAAGTAGTAAGCCTTGCCCTGCACGTACTGCTCCCCATTGATCTGTACGCAACTCAAAACCTTCGCCTCGTCCATCACTGGTCTCTTTGTCTTTGGGATGACTCATGTTTCCGAGGTTGAGTTGGCTTGCTCCATGGCTGTTTTGCAGTTGACTGCTAATCTGCCCTGTGGTGTCGTCAAAGCGCAGTTGTCCAAAGCCTTCGCCTTGGTATTCTTTGGAACGGATACCTGCGAGTTTTTTGGTGTCTGGCAATTGTCCTTTTTTGTCGAATTGGGTTGGACTACGTTGTGCTTCGTGGATGCGTCCTACGACAAATGGTCGGTCGATATTGCCATCAAAGAAGTCGATAACAACAATTTCACCGATACGGGGTAGGAATCTTACACCGTAGCCTTCGCCTGCCCATGGGGTGAGTACATCAACCCATGCAGAATCAGTATCGTTGTCATTTGAACCTACACCACCATCATGTCCGTGGTCTTCTGTTCGGGTGAAGAGAAAGCGAACTTTAATGCGTCCCCATTCATCGACATGGATTTCTTCTCCACTTGGTCCGACCACCTTGGCGCGTTGTGGATGGGTGCTTGGTCGGTGTTGGAGTGGGTTGTATTCGGGTACGGTGTTGATGTTGCGTCGTTGTATGGTGAG
>NZ_SGSW01000063.1:0-15476 GCF_004209125.1 Acinetobacter sp. WCHAc060033
GAGCAAAATAAATGTTAGTTAAATAAAGGAAAAGATATGTCAAAATCAGCTTTATTAGTGATCGACTTACAAAATGAATATCTACCTACAGGTAAATTACCATTGGTAAATATTGAACAGGCTGCTGCTAATGCAGTGAAAGTAATTACGAAAGCACGTCAAGACGGTACTCAAGTGATTCATGTCCAGCATATTGCGAATGCTGAATCGCCTATATTTCAACCTGACTCAAATGGTATTGAATTTCAGGACACAGTTCAGCCACAAGCAGATGAAACTGTGGTCATTAAAAATCACATCAACGCGTTCTTAAATACGAATCTCAAAGAAATTTTAGATAGCAATCACGTGACTGAGCTAGTCGTGATTGGTGCTATGAGCCATATGTGTGTTGATGCTGCTGTACGTGCTGCTTCTGACTTTGGTTATAAGGTAAGGGTTATACATGATGCTTGTGCAACGCTAGACCTAGAATTTAATGGCGTTAAAGTACCTGCTGGTCATGTTCAAGCAACATTAATGGCCGCTTTTGAATTTGCATATGCTCAAGTGATATCAACTGAAGATTATGTTAGCTAAAGATTAAGATTTTCTAAAATTAACTTTATGCTAAATCTAAAATTAGAAAATAAAAAGCCTGATTATTTATAAGGCTTTTTATTGTTTGTCATTGTACTGGACAAAATGGTAATGCTTAAAAATAAAATATGGAATTGCATATATATGTTTATTCGTATATAAATATATTCAAAGATTCGATTGAGTTTGAGCAAATGACTGCTACTCCAAAAGTTAAGATTTATCACAACCCTGAATGTGGTACATCACGTAATACACTGGCGTTAATCCGTAATGCCAATATTGAACCTGAAGTGATTGAATATCTTAAAAATCCTCCATCTAAAAATGAACTGATCCAAATGATTGCGGATGCAGGTTTAACTGTGAGAGAGGCCATCCGTAAGAATGTTGATCCTTATCGTGATCTAGAGTTAGACCTTGAGGTTTGGACGGATGAGAAACTGCTTAACTTTATGCTTCAGTATCCAATTTTGATTAACCGCCCATTCGTGGTGACTGAATTAGGAACTCGTTTAAGTCGTCCATCTGAATTGGTTTTAGAAATTCTGCCACTCCCACAAAAGGGTGCTTTCACTAAAGAAGACGGTGAACAAGTGCTTGATGCAAATGGACAGCGATTGAAATAAAAATTTCATGGATATATGTGAGTATTGATATATCCATATGTCAGAGTGAGTGAAAATATGGATCAAATCAATTTCTTTAAATGTTTGGCTGATGAAACGCGATTCAATATCGTCATGTTGGTTCTTGGAAATAATGAACAGTGTGTTTGTGATTTGACTGAAAAACTACAACTCAGCCAACCCAAGATTTCGCGGCATTTAGCCTTACTGCGTTCTTTAGGTCTGTTACAAGATCGACGTCAAGGGCAATGGGTCTATTACAGTCTCAATCCAAATTTACCTACTTGGTGCTTAGAGGTACTTAGTACCCTTAAAAATGCCAATTTACAGCCAAAAGTTGCACCATCATTTCAGCAAATTAATAGTTATTGCGAGTAGAACAAGATGAAATTTCTTTTTTTGTGCACGGGAAATAGCTGTCGCAGCATCCTGTCAGAAGTGCTTTTTAACAGTCGTGCCCCAGAGGGTTGGAAAGCCTATAGTGCGGGCAGTAAGCCATCAGGGCAAGTACATCCATTGACTATTGAAACTCTGGAAAATTTAGGTCTTTCAACTGAAGGGTTGTGGAGTAAAACCATTGATGACTGCGAACAATATCAACCTGATGTGGTGATTACGGTTTGTGATTCAGCCGCTCAGGAAGCGTGTCCGCTTTATCTAGGTGGGGCAATCAAAGCACATTGGGGGCTGGCAGATCCTTCACATTTAGATTTACCCAAAGAAGAAAAACTCAAAGCATTCCAAGTTACCGTTGATCATATCAACCATCGCTTAGATGCATTGTTGGCACTCGATACAGCGCATATGTCTCGTCCTGAGTTGATAGCCGCGATTAATCAAATTTCGCATATTGAATGAGATCATCATGGCTCAACAAAGATTATCCTTTCTAGATCGTAACCTCACGCTATGGATTTTCATTGCCATGGCGTTAGGCATTGCGATCGGTGTGTTCTTTCCGCAAGCCTCAGTGGCTTTGGATAAAATGAGTGTGGATTCAGTCAATATTCCGATTGCAATCGGTTTGATTTTGATGATGTATCCACCTTTAGCAAAAGTGAACTATGCCACTTTGCCACAGGTATTCAAAGATAAGAAAACACTGACACTCTCCTTAGTACAAAACTGGCTTATCGCGCCTGTTTTGATGTTTGTTTTAGCGATCATCTTCCTGCATAACTATCCTGAATACATGACAGGCTTGATCTTGATTGGTTTAGCACGCTGTATTGCCATGGTTTTGGTTTGGAATGGTTTGGCCTGTGGTGATAACCAGTATGTTGCTGCATTGGTGGCTTTTAACAGTATCTTCCAGATTTTATTCTTCAGTACCTATGCTTGGTTGTTCCTGACCTTCCTACCACCCTATTTCGGTATTGCAGGACAGGTGATCAACGTTGATTTCTGGACCATTACCCATGCGGTACTGGTGTATTTAGGAATTCCATTTTTTCTTGGCTTTATGACCCGATTTATTTTGGTTCGTACTAAAGGTTTGGCTTGGTATCTAAATACCTTTTTACCTAAGATTAGTCCGCTGAGTTTACTGGCTTTATTATTCACGATTGTGGCGATGTTTAGCCTTAAAGGAAACGATGTAGTGAGCTTGCCGATGGATGTCTTGCGTATTGCGATTCCATTGACGATTTACTTTATTGTGATGTTTTTCATTAGCTTCTTTATGAGTAAGTGGATGGGGAACGACTATCCTAAAACCACAGCTATTTCATTTACTGCCGCGGGAAATAACTTTGAACTCGCTTTAGCTGTCGCGATTGCAACCTTTGGTTTGGCTTCACCTGTCGCATTTACGACGGTGATTGGTCCACTGGTTGAAGTACCTGTGTTGATTGCTTTAGTTAGTGTGTCATTGTGGCTCAGAAAAAAGTTTTTTAAAGCAGAGGTGTAATTTCTATGACTCTCCCAAATGTAGATATGAATCTTTTGGATCAACCTACTTTAGAAAAAGTACAGGCCAAAGCGCTAGATCATCCACCACGTATTTTACTGCTGTATGGTTCAAACCGTGAGCGTTCATACAGCCGATTGGCAGTGATGGAAGCAGGGCGTATCTTGGAGCAGTTTGGTGCCGAAGTAAAAATCTTTCATCCTAAAGGTTTACCTTTACCTGAAGATGCAGATATGGAACACCCAAAAGCCAAAGAACTACATGAGCTTTTGGCATGGTCGGAAGGCATGGTGTGGTGTTCACCTGAACGTCATGGTTCAATGAGTTCAATCTTTAAATCGCAGATTGATTGGATTCCATTGGCTGGTGGTGCGATTCGAGCAACACAAGGCAAGACTTTGGCCTTGATGCAGGTGAGTGGCGGTTCGCAGTCTTTTAATAGTGTTAATCAAATGCGTATTTTAGGCCGTTGGATGCGCATGATCACCATTCCAAATCAATCCTCTATTCCTAAAGCTTTTTTAGAGTTTGAAGAAGATGGACGCATGAAACCTTCAGCTTTCTATGATCGAATTGTTGATGTGATGGAAGAGTTGTATAAATTCACTCTGCTGACGCGTGGGCAGAGTCAGTACCTCACAAACCGTTATTCAGAACGAAAAGAGTCGGCAGAAGAATTATCTAAGCGTGTCAATCAACGTAGCTTATAAATTTTAGATGATCAAAGATATTAAAAGTATCTTGATCGTTTCAAAGACTTATTTAAACGCTTGAAAATTTTATGAAATATGCCCAGTTTGTTGAGTAGACTGGGCGTTAAATTTTGATTATGACAATAAAGAATGGGAGCGATACTTTGGCTCAATTACAAGCAGAAATCGATGTAGTCATTATTGGTGGTGGTCAGGCAGCCCTTGCTACAGCTTATTTCCTCAAACGTAAGAAAATTCCATTTGTTATTTTGGATGACCAAGTTCAGGCAGGTGGTGCATGGCTCCATGCTTGGCAGTCACTACGTCTTTTTTCTCCTAATACGTGGAGTTCGTTGTCGGGTTGGATGATGCCAACAACTGAGCAAACCTACCCAACGCGAAATGAAGTGATTGACTACTTGTCTGCATACGAGCAACGCTATCAATTTCCGATTATTCGGCCAGTTCATGTGGATCATATCGAACAAAAAGATGGCTATTTAGATGTGTATGCTGGCGAACAATATTGGCGAGCTAAAGCGGTGGTCAGTGCTACAGGAACATGGAGTCAACCTCATATTCCACATTATGAAGGACATGAGCGATTTGAAGGGATACAAATACATTCAGCTCATTACGTCAATCCAGAGCCTTTCATCAATAAAAAAGTGATCGTGGTTGGAGGTGGCAACTCTGGTGCACAAATTCTTGCTGAAGTCTCAAAAGTTGCAGATACCACGTGGGTCACAGTAACACCACCTCAATTTTTATCGGATGATGTTGATGGGCGGGTCTTGTTTCTTCGGGCAACTGAACGTTTAAAAGCCCAACAGGAAGGTAAAGTGATCAATCAGCCTGTTGGTGGTCTGGGTGATATTGTCATGATAGACACTGTCAAAGAGGCCCGTGAACGTGGCGTATTACATAGCCGAGAACCGTTTAACGCATTTGAAGAACATTCAGTTGTTTGGGCGGATGGTACAAGACAAGCCGTAGATGCTGTGATTTGGTGTACAGGGTTCAAAGCTTCACTGAATCATTTAAGAAGTCTTGATGTGGTAGAAGCTGATCAGACGGTTGCTGTGAATGATGGACGCTGTATAAAAGTAAATAATCTTTGGTTGGTTGGCTATGGTGAATGGACAGGTATGGCATCCGCGACACTCATTGGGGTTTCTAGAACAGCAAGAGCAACGGTAGATCAAATTGCGGCTTACTTGGCTGAATTAAAGTTAAATTAACCCAATATAATGAGATGTTTAATAAATATTCGCTCTGCTGTAATTTAGCTTCTCACAAAAATGAGAAAATAATTCAAAATCACATTGGTTGGTCAGCTTATGTAATGCATCAATCGATTTAAAGTACATAGGTAAGTAGTTAACAATATTTGAGCTTCTACTCCTTTATTTTTAATAGACTAACTGAGGATAAAAGAATTTAAATCTGACCAAATAATCCAATGGTTATATTAGTTCCCATTAGATTATTTGATCAAAAATCAAAACTTTTTAATGTGGTGACGCACAAAACTTAATTGGATCAACCTGTACATATGTTCTTGAAAAAATTAGATAGCTCAGCATATTGGACATCGCCTAAATCTACGCCGTTTTGCGTACGTATTCTTACGGAAGATTGCTGTATTTCTTGCTCACCAATGATGATTAGATATGGAGTCTTTTGAAGTGTATTTTCACGAATCTTGTAGTTTAATTTCGTTTGTCTTAAATCTAATATTGTCCTAAAACCATAATGTTTAAGAGATTCTTGAACATTCTTGGCGTACTCATATTGCGCCTCTGTAATTGGTAAAATCGCGATTTGAACTGGAGCAAGCCA
The DNA here is from genome assembly GCF_004209125.1 of Acinetobacter sp. WCHAc060033. Lineage (NCBI taxonomy): Bacteria > Pseudomonadati > Pseudomonadota > Gammaproteobacteria > Moraxellales > Moraxellaceae > Acinetobacter > Acinetobacter sp. WCHAc060033. The sequence goes on from NZ_SGSW01000063.1 coordinate 5,652, forward strand.
AAATGGGAAATGTCCTACATAATGTTCAATCAAAATACCAATAAAGCGCTCAAGAGATCCAAATAAGGCACGGTGCAACATCACTGGCCGTTTTTTTTCATTATTTTCATCAATGTAATGAATATCAAAACGTTCTGGTAAATTTAAATCAACCTGAATCGTCCCGCATTGCCACTCACGGCCAATGGCATCTTTTAAGGTAAATTCCAGTTTAGGGCCATAAAATGCGCCTTCACCGATATTTAAGGTATAAGAAATACCAAGCTGTTCGAGAGATTGTTTTAGTGTATTTTCTAAGAAATCCCAAATTTCTTCTTTACCAATACGATGATCAGGCCGTGTGGATAATTTGATCGAAATATTATTAAAACCAAATTGTTGGTAAATTTTTTGTATGAGGACTATCGTTTCTTTGCACTCAGATAAAAGTTGATTTGCAGTACAAAAAATATGAGCATCATCTTGAGTAAAGTGTCGAACGCGCATTAAGCCATGTAAAGAACCAGATGGTTCATAGCGATGAACTTTACCAAACTCAGCTATGCGTAATGGTAAGTCCCTATAACTTCTTAATTCATGTGCATAAAGACAAACTGCGCCAGGGCAACTCATTGGCTTAAGTGCATAACTTCGCTGATCTTTAGTCACTGTAGTAAACATGTGCTGCTGATAGTTTTGCCAGTGACCCGAAATTTCCCAAAGCTCACGATCCATAACGTCAGGTGTATTTACTTCGATATAGCCCGCATTATCTTGTTGTTTGCGTAAATAATCTGTCAATAACTGAAATAACTTCCACCCTTTAGCATGCCAAAACACGGCACCAGGTGCTTTATCATCAAAATGTAGCAAATCAAGTTGTTGTGACAATTTACGATGATCGCGTTTCGCTGCCTCTTCAGCTTGCTTTAAGTGGTTTTTTAATTGTTTTTGGTCAGCCCAACATGTTACATAAATCCTTTGCAACATCGGTAGTGTAGAGTCACCTTGCCAATACGCACCAGAAACGTGAGTCACTTTAAAATGTTCTAGGAATGCAGTATTTGGAACAAGGGGAGATAAGTAAACATCAAAAAAATTATTATGCTGATGAAAATGCAGCATACTTAAATCACTTACATTCTTTAAGTATTGATATTTAAAATCATAATTTTGCTTTCTAAAAAAGTCCGTTGCTTGATCGTACGTGATCTTTTCTGTGCGTATATCTAAATGTTGTTGTACCTGCTCATGCATTTTTAGTTCAATTTGTTGTAAATCATCCTGATTAAAGGATGGAGTATCGGCGAAGTCGAAATAAATACCATGATCGGTAATTTGATACTCTACTGGTTGTGCACAAGGGTATATTTGATGAACAGCTTTCGCCAATAAATAAGCATAAGAGTGCCTTAATAGATTTAAGCTATGCTCATTGTTTAGGTCGAAAAGTTCGATATCACAGTCATTCAGGATGACATGGTGCAAATCAACGAAATAAGTGCCAATTTTCGCGAGAAAAGCTTTTTTATAGCCTGAAATTTTGAAATAGGACAAAATCTCAGAAATAGTCATAGGTTGTTCGAGTTGAAAGTGCTGATTTGAACCAAGGAAATTAAGTTGGATATTCATGTAGAGTCGTCTAAATATAGGTAAAGCTATTGCTGATTAGCGGTCAATTTCTAAAGCTTGACCTTGACAGTTAATATAAGGTTGTTGGTGATGCCATGCGAGCTGACCAGAAATGATGGTTGTATCTACCAGATGGCGGAATGTTTTGTTTTGGAAGGGTGTCCAGCCGCAACGCATGTAATTTATTTGTTCAGCTACAGATTGTTTTTTATGATTTTCACGGATGAGTACTAAATCAGCCCAATAACCCTCACGAATATAGCCTCTATCTTTAATACGAAATAAATCAGCAACCTGATGTGAGGTTTTTCTCACCAGTGTTTCAACCGATAGTTTCTGATCTGCCACTAATTCTAATAATGCAGGTAATGCATGCTGAACTAGGGGTAAGCCAGAGGGAGCATTAAAATAAGATTGTTGCTTTTCTTGCCATGTATGCGGAGCATGATCTGTACCAATAATATCAAGACGATGACTATTAGAGACTGCATCAATAAGAGACTGCTTGTCATTGGTGGTCTTAATCGCAGGATTACATTTAATTAATTGACCTAAATCAGCATAATCAGATTCATCAAAAGTTAAGTGGTGTATACATACTTCAGCAGTAATATGTTTTTTGCCCAAAGGCAAATTTTTAAATAAGCAAAGTTCTTTTGCCGTCGTCAGATGGAGTACGTGTAATTGTGTACCAAATTTTTCTGCGAGAGATACGGCTAATCGAGAGCTCTCAAAACATGCTTGTTTATCACGAATTTTAGGATGTAGGTATGCTGGGACATTTTCACCATATTTTTCGCGATAAACCCCTTCCAGTTGTTTGATCCGTGGCGTGGATTCGCAATGTGCTAATAAAATTGAAGGTACATTGGCAAATAAGCGTTCTAAAATCTTGGGATCATCAACCAGCATATTACCCGTTGATGCACCCATAAAGACTTTCACACCACTGACTAATTTAGGATCAAGCGCTTCGACAATCTCTAAATTTTGTGCACTTACTCCAAAGTGAAATGCATAATTGGTTATGCTATTTTGTGCCGCAATCCCTTTTTTAAAGTGTAGTGTGGCTAAATCCAATGTAGGCGGATTAGTATTTGGCATATCCATAACACTGGTAATTCCACCTATCGCAGCTGCCAAAGACTCTGAGGCAAAACTCCCTTTTTGTGGAGAACCTGGGTCACGGAAATGGACTTGATCATCAATCATGCCAGGGAGTAACCATGCACCATCAGCTTCAATGCATTTGGCATTGTACACACCAGTAATACTCGATTGTATTTTACGAATACGGCCGTGTTGAATAAGGACATCGCAGATTTTTTGCTGGCCCTCGTTGATCATATTCGCATTACGTATGATTAGATCTGGGAGTTGTCTAAAATTCATTTTGTAATGCCTTATATCCTTGTACTAACTCAATATTGGTACTCACAACACTTTCTGAAAATTCGCTGATGGAAATATCGATTGGTGGGTACTTACTTAAGTCTGTTCGGGCATTGATATAGCTCATTGCAGGTACGTAAAATGATTCAGGCAAATCGCGACCATCGACAACTGCATTATGACGGACAGCACTATGATCACCGACTTTACAGTTGAATAAAACACTGTTAAAACCGATAAATACGTGATTACCAATCACACATGGACCGTGAATAATTGAACGATGAGCAATAGATGAGTTTTTCCCAATCTTGACTTGCGCACCTGCTTTGGAATGAATAACAACACCGTCTTGAATGTTTGAATTTTGACCGATGATGATGGGTTGCATGTCTCCATTTTCATCCACTTCATCTGCACGGATCACCGCATAAGGACCGACAAAAACATTCGCTTCAATGATGACTTTTCCACAAATAATTGCGGTTTGATCAATATAAGCAGATTGGTCAATCACAGGGAGATGACCAGTTGGATTTTTACGAATCATGTTAATTTTCTCGATATTGTATAAATTAGCTAAATGATAGGCTGAGTTAAAATTGTGGCGTGCTGTTTGTTTAATCTAAGATAAAAGCAATTGGGACGATTAGTGTGGCAAGCTGGTCCAGCCTGTTCGACCAGAAAGAGAATGCTGTCACCATCGCAATCAAGTCTGGCTTCAATAAGTTTTTGACGATGTCCTGAACTTTCACCTTTTCGCCATAAGCGCTGTCTCGAGCGAGACCAATAGCAAATCTGTCCTGTATTTAGGGTTTCAAGTAGTGCATCACGGTTAATCCAAGCAAGCATTAAGACATCTTTACTATGAATATCTTGTGCAATAGCAGAGATTAATCCATCACTGTTCCATGGGATAGCATCCATAATAGTGGTCAGGTCATAATGTTGACCTAACTGTCCTTGCTCTATATCGGAAAAAAATGTTGAATTTACCACTGCCATGAGCCCTGAGCGACTGCATCGTGAGCATGTAGGCTTTCTGCGTGGATAACCTTAAAATTGAAGCCTTTAACACCTGAATAATTAATAAATGCATGGAATAATCGGCGTAAAGCATCTTCGCAGAACATTAAATTTTGGCCGTTGGCTAGTGCAAACGCTTGCTCATCTACACGCTTGACGGCAGTTTGCACAGGTGTTGCTAATGCTTGTTCTGCATGTGAAATGAATTGTTTAATTGGAATGAATTGTAGGAAAGGATCTAATTTAAAACGTAGCTGAGCATAACTTCTTTGGCTGTGTGGTGTTGCTACTATTGCATCTGTTGTACCTAACCACGCCATAACCATATCTGTGTTTTGTAGATTTATTTTTTGTGTAGCAATGGCTTCTTGAAAGCTTTTTTGAATGAGGTCACGTGCCAAAGCAGCAGAACAAGGACACGTTGAAGAATAAGTGATCTCTATTGCTAATTCAGCTTCGAAAGAATGCTCTTTTAATTCACATGACAAACTAAATGGGTAGCTTTTCCAGCCTGATAGCTTACTGATTAAAGCTGGTTGTTCTAAGTTAAACTTTGCTTGAATTTCAAGACGAGCTTGTTGAGAGAGTCCCGTATGACTCCCTAAGAAATCCTGAAGTACTTGATAAATATTATTTATAGTTAAGTCTGGTAGAAACTGTAATTCCAGTAGCCGAGTATATAGTCTAGACATATGTATGCCTTTGGCCTGAGGATCATCTAAACTGACATAGGCATTTACTTTACTGGTACACAATGTATTTTGAATTTGAATGGGTAAGTCAATATTTTCCATTCCCACCCAATCGAGGGGATAGGCATACATCTTAACAAAAGGCTCAGATGAAATATCTGGGAGGTGCGAGGAATTCATATTGGAAAGCAAGTATTAAATGTTATGTTATAACATAACATTTAATAGGTGGTGTTGCTAGTATGTTTTTGATAAGAGCCTCTAATTAATAGGCTTTTGTTTACTTATGTGATTGATTACAATATCCAAATAAGATCAGAGAATGCCCTTTTAGTTGGAAATCATGCTTTTTTGCAATATCTAAAAGTAGTTTTTCAATTTCTTCGTTCTTAAACTCTATGATTTGGTTTGTTTCTTGGCATACTAGATGATCGTGAGAAGTATCTTGTTTTATCTCAAATACTGCATGATTGTGATCAAAGTTATGACGTTGAATAATACCTGCCATTTCAAATTGAGTTAAAACACGATAGACCGTCGCGAGTCCAACATCTTCATCTTGTTCTAAGAGTTTTTTATAAATATCCTCCGCGCTTAAATGATGAGGAATTGAGTTTTCCAGTATTTCTAAAATTTTCATTCGTGGGAGAGTGACCTTTAGTCCTGCCTTTCTCAAGTCTTGATTGCTAATCGCCATATGTTTAATCCGTATTTGATAAGGATGTGTAGGGTAAATTGTGATAAAAAACTGTCATTCATTATTGATTGAGCCTCCAAGTTGTTTGAGTTTGGGTGTCCTCTAAAAGGATGTCTTTTTTAAGTAATTTTTGTCGAATTTCATCCGCTAAAGCATATTGTTTATTTTTTCTTGCTTCATTCCGTACCAAGATTGCTTGATGAATGTCTTGTTCAGAGAGATGAGAACTTTCTTCAGTATTGGATTGTTTTAATATTTTCTCAGGATCTTGGTTAAAAATATTTAAGATATTTCCAATCCAAAGAAGCAATTGATAACTTTCAATAACTTGTTTTTTATTTTCATCTTTTAAGGCAACATTGAGTTGTTTCAATAAATCAAAACAAACGGCTAAGGCTTCGGGTGTATTAAAATCATCATTCATTGCCTGATTAAATTTTTTTACTAGAGGATTACTGTTTAGTTGAGCGAGGCTTAAGTTATTTTTTGACATTACAAAGGGCTGTGCACGATAAATTGCTTGATAAAATCGAGACAATACCTTCTGTGTGTCTTTTAAGATATGATCTGAGAAATCAATAGGGTTACGATAATGTGAACTTATCATTAGTAGGCGAATAACTTCAGGATGATAAGACTTGAGTGCGTCACGGATAGTGAGAAAATTCCCCGAAGACTTCGACATCTTTTCGCCGTTTACATTGATGAAGCCAGTATGTACCCAGTAGTTAACATGTTTTCCTCCAGTCATGGCTTCACTTTGCGCAATTTCATTTTCATGATGTGGAAAAAGTAAATCCCCACCACCGCCATGAATATCAAAATGATTGCCTAGATGACACATTGACATTGCTGAACACTCAATATGCCAACCCGGTCGTCCATTTCCCCAAGGCGATGGCCAAAAAGGTTCGTTGGATTTTGAAGCTTTCCAAAGTACAAAATCAAAAGGGTGGTGCTTTTCGGTTTCTATCTTTACGCGTTGGCTAGCACCTGCTTGCATATCTGTTAATTTTCGACGTGATAATCGACCATATTTAGGATAGTTTTCAACTGAAAAATAAATATCCCCATTTACTGTTTGATAGGCATACTTTTTTTGGAGTAATGTTTGAATAATATATTGAATATCTTGAATAGAATCAGTCGCTTTAGGTTCAACATCTGGAGAGAGGCAGCCTAATGCTTGAAAATCTTCATGCATCGCGTGAATAAAGCGATCTGTCAATTCACCAATGGATTCGCGGTTGTCTTGTGCTTTATGAATAATCTTGTCATCGATATCTGTAATATTACGAACATATTTTACTTTCCACCCTTGCGATCTTAAAAAGCGAACAATTAAGTCAAATGCAATCATGGTTCTCGCATGTCCAATATGACAAAAGTCGTAAACTGTGATTCCACAGACATAGAGCTTGATTTCATTTGTTATGATGGGTTCAAAGCGCTCTTTTATGCGAGTTTCAGCATTGTAAATATATAAATCAGACATCTTTTCTCCTAATTAATGCTCTAAAAATTCCATGACACTATGAAATAAAAAAGGAAACTCTTCCCTTGAAATAAGAAAAATAACTTCTTTATGTTTAAATTATGTTATAACATAACACTAAAAAGAGGCAAACTTATTAAAATTGCAGACATGATATTTAAGGTTGTGGGATGTGATAAGTGAATATGAAGCTGTATTTAATTATTGGGTTACTTTTTTGTATTTCAGCATGTAGTCAAAAACAAACAGGGAGTTCTGTTTACTCACTTAACTCATTAGGTCGATATGCCACAGTAAAAGATAAATCTGAACATGTGAATAGAAGATTAATAAAAAATGAGCCTGCTTCTTATCAAATTTGGCTATCCCAACCTTTAAATAAAGCCCAAGTTCATCGTTATAAATCGTTTTTAAAAGAACATCATTTGGAAAGTATCGTACCTGAGTTTGAGTTGCTGCAAACGGCGAGAGATTGGAAAAATTGCAATGCATCTGAATATGAAATTCCACCTCAAGAAATTTGGAGCAATATTGTTCCGACCCTAAAAATCTTAAAGGAACTAGTTGATATCAAATTGATTGATGATTTTACAGTTACTTCTGTCTATCGTAACTTTGCCCTAAACCGCTGTGCGAGTGGTGCTGATTCTTCTAAACACGTTTTTAATGCTGCGCTCGATTTTAGAATTGGTTCTGAAATACCAAACGCAGATGAATTTGCAGTGATTCAACAAACAAAAAATAAATTGTGTCAATTTTGGCTCTTAAAGGGAGCTACTTTAAATATGGGACTTGGAGTTTATGCTTCTGGTCAAATTCATATTGATAGTTCTGGATATCGTACATGGGGGCCAGATCATAAGAGTACTTCATCACCGTGTATTACTCAGCTTTTTTCTAATCAGAATGATAAAGGAAAAGCAGATGAGTGAATTAAAACTAAGTGCCGTACAGCAAAACGTATTAACGATTCTGCAGAATGAGCAGAAGGCAATGAGTGCTTATGCTCTGCTAGAGAAGGGAAAATCTTTTGGCTTGCAATCTCCTATACAAATTTATCGTATTTTAAAAAAATTATCACGCTATGGTCTGATACTGAAACTCGATACATTAAACAAATATCTAGCATATGAATTAAAGAATAAACAAACTTATTTACTCGTTACGATTTGTACAGAATGTCAGGCAGTACAAATTGTCGATACACCACAGTTTACTCATGCTATCGAACAGTCAATTTTTCCTCAAAAATTTAACTCTAAACATCATTACTTAGAGCTTGTAGGTCAATGTGCTTTATGTTTTTCCAAACATAACAGCACTTTATTAACATTAAAGTGAGAAAGCCAATGGGTCATCCTTTAGCCATATCGAAAAAATTACCTGTAACTGTATTGTCAGGATTCCTCGGTGCAGGTAAAACTACATTACTCAACCATATTTTAAATAACCGTGAAGGCCGTCGTATTGCTGTTATTGTGAATGACATGTCAGAAGTAAATATTGATGCTGCTTTAATACGTGATGGTGGTGCAGAACTTTCTCGTACCGATGAAAAGCTGGTCGAGATGAGTAATGGCTGTATTTGTTGTACGTTGCGCGAAGATCTATTGGTTGAAGTTCGTCGGCTCGCAGAAGAAAGTCGTTTTGATCAATTGGTTATTGAGTCAACAGGAATTTCTGAGCCATTGCCTGTAGCAGAAACATTTACTTTTGAAGATGAAAACGGCTTTTCACTAAATGAGTTTGCTCGGCTTGATACCATGGTGACGGTTGTAGATGCCTTTAATTTTTTAAGAGATTACAGCTCGTATGATAGTCTGCAACAACGTGGGGAATCATTGGGTGAACATGATGAACGTACAGTTGTTGACTTACTTATTGATCAAATTGAGTTTTGTGATGTCATCATCCTCAATAAAGTGGATATGATCAACGAGGAAGAAAAGCAACGCTTATTAGCGATTTTAGATAAGCTCAATCCACGTGCAAAAATTGAAATTTCTGAATTTGGTCAAGTCAATTTAGACAAGGTTTTAAATACAGGACTTTTTGATTTCAATGAAGCTTCTCAAGCTCCTGGCTGGCTTAAAGAATTGCGTGGAGAACATACTCCTGAAACAGAAGAATATGGTATTAAAAGTTTTGTATATCGTGCTAGACGTCCATTTCACCCGCAACGTTTTTATGATTTCATTAATTCAGAATGGAAAGGTGTCGTCCGTTCTAAAGGCTTTTTCTGGCTAGCATCAAACCCTGAACTTGCTGCCTCTTGGTCACAAGCAGGTGCAATGGCTAGGCATGGTGTTGCAGGTTATTGGTGGGCAGCGGTTCCTGACGATCATTGGCCAGAAGATCAGCAAAGTCGTAATGAAATCATTAGAAATTGGGATGAGCTTACTGGTGATGCACGACAGGAAATAGTAATCATTGGAATGGATATGGATGAATACAGTTTAATCCAACAGTTCAACCAATGCTTGTTGACTGATGAGGAAATGGTTGAGGGACCTGAACAGTGGAAGCGTATGCCTAATCCATTTCCTGGGTGGGAAAACTTAGATTTATCTTTAGATTTTTAGTTTTGAATGTGTAATAGACTCTTTTGCTTTAATAAGTGAAAGAGCCTATTGTCAAAAAATTAAAGTAATTTAAATCAGGTCTATAATTCTAGATTAAATTCTAATCATTCATACAGCAGATGAAATATAAGCTCATCATTACTTCCATATTCGTAAATCTCTATATGAATAAACTATATGCTTACCTTTTGATATGTTGATACTATTTTAGTTTTTCATAAGAATGATCAGTTGTTGTAACAATTTTGGTTGATATACCTCAGCTAATTTTACATTTATTGAACATGGAATTTACTATCAACCAAGAGACCAACAATTTTAAGATCATTA
>NZ_SGSW01000064.1:0-15419 GCF_004209125.1 Acinetobacter sp. WCHAc060033
CATTAAAACTAATCTTTTTAGTCATCTCTTTTCACGCGATAAATAATATTATCTTCATCCTAAGCTATTTAATGATGTTTCTTTATTCAAAATTATTTAAACATTATGAGTATTTTATTTATCATAAATTTTAAATTTATTATCTAGAATTAATATATGACTCAACACATAAATATGATTTTAATATTCAATGAAGTTTCAATTAAACCCAGTATTTGATTTGAACGATATGCTGATTAAATGCATTTTTAGAACAGATTGTTCTCAATTCGATACATGATTTCATCAACTATTTAACCTAATCATCGTTATACTTGATTGACATGATCAACGATAAATGAAGGAATAACATCCATGTCAGAACAAGAAAAAATATGCAATCACGAAATCATTTATGCAATTCAACCCATCGAATTTCGACTAGATTTGAAAGATCCTTTCCTTTTTACAGCGCATCATATTGACCATTTCCCTATAGGCAATGAGCAAATGCAACCTGTCACGCCACCAACCGATGATAAACCTTATCGTATGTACTATAGCGAAACAGGAGTACCTGGTTTTCCAGAACATCCGCATACAGGTTTTGAAACCATTACCTTTGTTGAAAGTGGCTATGTTGATCATTTTGATTCTTTAGGCAATAGTGGTCGTTATGGCGCAGGCGATGTGCAATGGCTGAGTACAGGAAATGGTATTGAGCACTGTGAAATGTTCCCACTTTTACATACAGATAAAGAAAATCCTTTTGAATTATTTCAAATTTGGTTCAACTCATCTCCACAAGAAAAAACCGAAGATCCTGCTTATAAAATGATGTGGCGTGAACATATTCCGCATGTCATCGAAACAGATGCACAAGGTGTTAAGGCAGATATTCGTGTGGTATCTGGTGAGTTTAAATCCCAACAAGCTTTAGAACGACCAAAAAACTCTTGGGCACATGCCAAAGAGAATAAAGTGAATATTTTCATGATTCAGCTTGATCCACATGCTGAACTGACAATTCCTGCGACCACAGCGACATCCAACCGCTTTTGCTATTTTTATAATGGACCGACTTTAGAGATTGAAGGTGAAATGATTCCATTTAAACACCTGGTTGAGTTGAAATCAGATGTGGATATTCATCTAAAAAATGGCGCAGAAATTGGACGAATCATGTGGCTGGAAGGTGAACCGATTGGCGCACCTGTCGCAATGCGTGGACCATTCGTACTGAATTCTGATGAAGAACTCAACACAGCATTTGCCCGCTATCGCCAAACACATTTTGGAAAATGGCCTTGGGAATCGACTGCACCAGTGTTTAAAAGAGATCAACCTCGCTTTGCAAGCTATAACAAAGGCGAAGAAGTTGAATACCCTGAAACAGCTTCATAACTAAATAACTGATGTTACTCAGAGAGTACATTATGGGACGCTTCTACATTTTTAATGTATGAGGGCTGATTACCATCAATGATTATTACAAAATTACTAGGGGCTGTGATTTCAAATCAGTGGTGCTATCGCGTTAGGCGACAGGGATGTCGCCGTTGGACATGAGGAGTATACTCCGAAGACAGGAGATCTTGCGAAGCCTCACTTCTCATATCCAACAAAGGATTTTGGTTACTTTGATCCTTCAAAGTGACAAACGCCTGCACAAAGTAATTCAAACTTTGCAAGGCAAATGAGGCTGTGCTAACTCAAGAATATTGTTAAATAGTAAAAATTTTGAGCACTCTCAGTTTTAGACGTAGTTTAAATGCGTAACATCTGTTAATAATCAGTCAGTCGATCAATTCTTTTATTTTGATTGAATCATTAACTTTTCATTTTATGCTCAAGCGTTCTAGAAGCTTTAAAGTCTTTATAGAAATATAAAATTAAACCAAAGATTAAAACCGCAGCACCGAAAAATACCGATACAGTCGGTTTTTCATTATTTAACATTGCTCCTAAAAACATCGCAATCATCGGTGTCATCACTGTGGTCAGTGATAGTGTCGTTGCTTTAATATTTTGTACCAATTTGAAATAGCAGAACATCGCCAATAAAGATGCCATAAACACCGTATACATCAATGCTAACAATGATTTTGTATTGGGAATATGGGTAGGCACATGTTGCCAAATAAAAGGGATAATACAAATTGCAAACAGTGTTGAAACGAGAATAGAACCCGTTGCCTGAGCCATTGGGACAACGTCTGCATTAACTTTTTTCACCCAAAAGATCGACAGTGCATAGGTAAACACACTCATCAACATCAGTGCAATCCCAATCGGATGTACATGCTGACTTGCACCACTACTGGTACAAATAACCGCTAAACCACATACTGCAACGAGCATTCCCAACCATTGAATGCCCAATAATCGTTGACCAAAACCAAAACGACCAATCAAACCCGCCATGATTGGTGCGAGTCCAAACATCAATGCGATCATGCCTGAACTCAAATAACTGGTTGCTGCATAAGTAAATATTTGCGAACCAATAAAACTAAAAGAACCTGCTAAATAACTGTGTAGCGCAATTTTATTGAGGGGAAGCTTTACTTGAAGAATCAGTAAAAGTAAACCTGCAAGCGGTAAGGCAATAAAGAATCGTAAAACCAATGCCCACATCATATGTAAATCAGACACACTCCAGACAATCGCTAAAGGTGTACTCGCCCAGATGAAGACCAATAAAATATAGGTCATCATAAGGTTAGATTTGGTGGGCATAATGTTTCCTAATCAGTCTGTCTAATAGATAGATTGTCAGTGAATCACTGACAACTCAAAGTTTGTGAGATATTCACAAGCTTTGTTTTCCATAATAAATATTGGATATGAAATTAAATTGAAAAACACATTGAAAATTTTTCTAAGATTCAATGCTGCTTTAATTGAGATTGATGCAAAAAATATTCACTGCATGTGAATAAGGTCAGTCGAAACAGCACTGGAATTGATGCGGATTAAACAGCAGTTTTACGCTTTTGCTTTTGAATCGTTTGATCTAAGCTACTTGAAAACTCACGCTTATCACGTTCAGAAATGGGAGGTGGTCCCCCTGTTTGTACACCAGCACCACGTAGTGTATCCATAAAATCACGTAAATGTAAACGTGCTTTGACATTGGCAGTTGTATACACCTCACCCCGCGGATGAATCGCCACACCACCCTTTTCAATTACTTGCGCTGCCAAAGGAATGTCTTGTGTCATGACAATATCATTTTCCTTCATACGGTCGATGATTTCTTTATCCGCTTGATCTGCACCATGCATCACTTGAATCGAGTTGATTCGTACTGAAGGCGTAATTCCGACAGATTGATTGGCAACAAAAGTGACTTCAAGTTGATAACGATCCGATGCTCGAATAATCACATCACGTAGAATTTTAGGTAATGCATCTGCATCGACCCAAAGTTTAAATGGTAGCACTACAGCTCTCGACATAAATCCATAAATTGATTCTAACAAAACCACCTAAGACTGTCTTTTCTATCTCGGATAATTTTTCGGAAATCGACTGAATTAATATCAATGGGTTGTAGAGGAATAGCATTAATTCTAAATAATTAATTCTAAATAATTAATTCTAAATAATCATTTCTAACTTTGCTCAAATTATACAAGTTTGAGTCATATTTATATTTAATCGCAAGTTTTTCTTATGATTTTACATTTCCAGACTTGAAATATGACAATCACCCTCGATTTAATAACATAAGCGAAGCATTGAATATTGCGAATATGAACAATCAAAACAGCCCTGAAACAATTATCATAGAAGATCAAAATTTTGGCAGCCACGTTGAACATTGGAATCTGTTAACAGAAGACCCGACCTTGGAAGTTCCAAAGTGGTTAGGTTTGGCGCTGAATGAACCTGTGATGCCCATGGGTTTATGTTCAAAAGAATGTGATATGGACGAATCAACTTGGTTGATTCAAGGTCCAAATGGTTCTGCAATTCAGCTTTGCCAAGTGATTGATGTTGAAAATAATAAGCCCAAAGCAGTTAAAACTGCATTTCCAAGTTTTGAAAGTCCTTACCAACTGAATGCTTCTATTGACCGTATTATCACTTGTAAAACCAATACTCAAGCTGTGCTCAGTTTAAAAGTGGGTAGCAACAGTGTCGTGTATGCTTTTGATAGCTTATATAGCGTCAATGGCCATCGCTATGATAAAAATCAGCAATATAAAGTACAACTCAATGCTTGGGCATACGAACTTGAAAAAGTTTCTGATCACGAGCAAATCATTGTCGATGATCCTGCATCAATCAAACACCACCGTGCGCTCAACGATATTCTTTCTCAAAATAACGGTGTTGCACCAGAGAATCTGCAAGAACTATTAGATGCTTGGGAGCCAAAGTCTGAAGATGACAAGGCTCCTGTCACTGTTGATTTTTCGAAAATGGTGGCTTACCTCTACGGCGAAACTCTGGGACAAGAAGATGAAGCATGGTTCCAAGGCAAAGTGGTCGGCAAAACTCAAATGAAGTTTATGCAACAAGACTACGCCCTTTACGATGTCACTTTAATTCTTGAAGAAAACCAACCTGCTATTCTGGTTCGTATTGCCACCAAAGATGATGCATATAAAAACTTTGAAATTGGGCAATATATCCGTGGCAATATTTGGATTCAAGCGAATATCTATTCCATCGCATAAATTATTTATCCCAACAATTAAAGCATGCTCAAATCAGCATGCTTTTTTATGCCTAGTGCTTTATTACATACCTTGTAACATTTTTTTATTTTTCAATATTTTTACCTTATTTATTTTGTTTTGAATTCAAAATACCAAGTTATCCACAATTTAAATTTAAAAATAGATAATCATTTTATTTAATTAATTTTTAACTATAGGATTTAAAGTAATTAATTCAGTATATAGAGAACCCCTCAGATTTAAAATCCATCATAATATAAATTCAAAAATGAATTTAAAAACAGCTCGTTATTGGTTATTTTTAAACCAATAAATATCATGTGCTTGGCTGTCTTTTTACTCACCAAAATTTATAGATAAGATCATTTTTCTCAATATTGTCTAAAATAAAACCAACTTATCCACAATCCGCCCATAAAATCACATTTTTAAATTCATAATCAATTTAATTATTCGACACTATTATAAGTTTTGATCGGACAATAATAATATTTAGCGCTTTATTTAACCGACCATCTATGTTAAAAATACGACGAACCAATAGGATTTAACAATAATTTAAAAATCTGGGCTCAGTGATGAAAATTATACCTGAACAATCAATTAGTCTGATTCATGAAAATAGCGGTTTTCGCTTACGCTTGGATAAAGGAGCTTGTTGCTTTTTTGTTCTGGGTATGTTTTTAGCTGCAGTGATTATTCATCTTTTAGGCATATTTCCGACTGCTTAATCTACACATTTGAATAAAAAAATCCCTCAATATATGAGGGATTTTTTTATTCATGAATTATATTTCCCCTCCCCTTTTATCAATATTTTTAAATATTCAAAAAAGGAAGAGGAAATAAAAATCAATTAACCATGACGTTTTGCAAAGTCATCCATGAAGTTAACCAGTGCTTGTACACCTTCTAGTGGTACAGCATTGTAAATACTTGCACGCATACCACCCACTGAACGGTGACCCGCAAGATTCAACAAATGATTTTCTTCTGCTTCTTGCAAGAATAATTTATCTAAAGCTTCATCAGCCAAAGTAAATGGTACATTCATGATTGAACGGTTTTGTACTGTGATCGGGTTATTATAAAAATCGCTAGAATCAATATAACCATAAAGCAACTTAGATTTTTCTAGGTTGGTTTTGTGCATCGCTTCAACACCACCATGCTCAAGTAACCATTCAAAAACTAAACCTGATAAATACCATGCATAAGTTGCAGGCGTATTGACCATAGAATCATTTTTAGCTTGCGAACCATATTTCAATAAGCTTGGAATTTCAGGTTTTGCTTGATCTAATAAGTCATCACGGACAATCACTAAAGTTAAGCCCGCAGGACCAATATTCTTTTGCGCACCTGCATAAATCAAACCGAATTTAGACACATCTAATGGTGCAGATAAAATGCTTGATGAAAAATCAGAAACCAATGGTTTATCTGTTTCAGGGATACCCGCAAATTGAATACCGCCAATCGTTTCATTATCTGCATAATGCACATAAGCTGCATCATTCGATAAGTTCCATTGGCTTTGATCTGTAATTGCTAATTTACCATCAATCTTTGTACCTGCTTCGATGATATGAATATCACCATAGCGTTGCGCTTCTTTAGTCGCTTTTTCTGACCAAATCCCTGTATGGATATAATCCGCTTTCGGGTTTTTACCCAATAAGTTTAATGGGATCGCAGAGAATTGTAGTGAAGCACCGCCTTGTAAGAACAATACTTTGTAGTTCTCAGGAATGTTCATGAGTTTACGTAAGTCTGCTTCTGCTTTTTCAGCAACAGCCACATAATCTTTGCTACGATGGCTCATTTCCATGATGGATAAGCCTTTACCACGCCAATCCAACAACTCAGCTTGAGCTTTTTCTAAAACGGCAGTAGGTAATGCAGCAGGACCAGCACAGAAATTGTACGCGCGCATGAGTTTTCCCTTTTTAAAGTGAAACGAATGAAATAGGCGCATTTAACCACAATTTGCCTGTTCTTGCAGTAGCTTTGTCAGTCAATCTTTCAATGTCTTTAAAGATTTAGAATTGATATTTCAATAAGAAATTTTTAATCCTGCTTATTTTTTGCAATGAAATAGGTGACTGCTTTGTATTTTGGTTTTTGTGTGCAATACATTGCTATACCATTTAATGATTCTGCAATACGACAGCTCGCATGATTTTCAATCGCAACTGGATAAATAAAATGTTCAAAATCAAAATCCGCAGATGCCCAATTTGCAATTGCTGTAACTGCTTCTTTGCCATAGCCTGCACCATGTCGATCTTCTCGAATCCATATTCCCAATTCAGGTGTTTTCGATTGAACATCATGCAAGCCACCCAACCCTAAAAACTCCTCGCTTTCAGCATGGCGAATGACAAATACATACTCACTTCCTTCTGCAATGTGCTGAATCCATCCTTGCCAAATTCCATCATATACTTGGCGATTTTCAGGAGGCTCCCATGACATAAAACGGGTCAATGTAGGAGTAATACAGTGATAACTTTCATCAGCATCGTGCGCAGTAAAAGGTTTTAATGTGATTCGAGATGATTGAATGACTATTTTTTCATAATCCATGTTTAATTCTACTTTGATTTATTCGACTTGTGATGATTTGCAAAATAAACAATTATTGTCCAAATATCATTTTATCTATTCGTTTGAACTTATTTGCAAATAGCTTAACTCACCATCTTTCGAGACAAATAATGGTAAATTTCCTGCAAGTCCATAAATGGATTGATTATTTTTAAGAAACTCTACAGTATTGTAAGAAAACAACCATCCTGTCTCAATATCACCTTTAATACCGTAAATCATGCAGTCCAGACCATTATCTTGTGATATTTTGCTCAACTCTTTATCTACCAATTGTTTTGCTATTTCAAATTCAATCATTCATATCCTCATTAACATGAAAAAATATGCTTTACGATTTACTTTCCACATAACGTTTAAAATTATCCAAAATCGCCTGCCAACCTGCTTGTTGTTGTTCAAGTGGATACTGATTTTCAGGATCAAATGTAATCGTCATCAGCACACCTTCATTTTGTTGTTTGAATAAAATTTCAGCATTCCGTTCACCAAAGGAATAGGCAATTTTTTCATGTGGAATAACCTCTGTATAGATTCCTGCAAAATCAAAACCCATACTGCCATCTTTGGCTTCCATTCGATTTGAAAATTGACCACCGACACGCAAATCATTCTGAGAATTAACTGTGTGCCAATCAGGTGAAGCGGTATTCCATTGTTGAATATCTCGGGGATTGTTATACGTATTCCAAACCACATCGATTGGCGCATAAACCCATGATTGTACTTCGATTCGAGCCATTTTTATTTTCCTTATCTTTTTAACCTAAAACTTCATTTTTAACTTAGCCCTCATTTACTAAGGCATTCGATTATAGTAGTTGAAATGAAGATTATTTTTATGTATTTAACCAATTCAAACAACAAAATAATACAGTTCATTTTTTACATTTAAGTTATTTACTCTACATCTTTCCATGTAAACTAGTTTTAAATTTAGTCAGATGAAAATGATGATGCTGATCAAATCACACCATTTAAAAAAACAAAAAGTATTCTTTTCTGCACTGCAAAAGTCACACTATTCATGTGGCCTCATACTTCTTTGTTTAGCAGCACCACTCAGCCATGCTGAAAATATTAGCTATGCACAAGCCGAGCAATTTTTGCTTGAAAACTCATATACAACTCAGACCAATAATGCGCTAAACCAAGCTTCCAAACTACAAGCTGAAGCTGTTAAAAATATTGGATTACCCCGCGTTGACCTGAATGTGCGTGCTTATAAATTTCATACTGAAACAGATATTCCATTAAACAGTGTAAAAAATAATTTAGAGCAAACACTTGCACAAGGCGTCAGTGAACGTGTTGATCAATGGCAAACTGAGCAAAATATTCCTTCAGACATTACCGATCCATTAAAGCAAGGTTTAACTCAAGGCATCCATAGCGGTATTGGACTCATTCCAGATACGGCGAATGTGGTATTAGAAGATGAAGTGATTCGTCCAACTGTTTCGGTGATGATGCCACTTTATACTGGTGGTCTGACAACGACAACGAAACACATTGCCAATTTAAAAGCCGAACGTAGTCAACTAGATACGAAACAGCAACAAGATATGCAACGCTTTGAAATCATTCAAGCCTATTTCAATGTGCAATTACAACAACAACTTTTACAAGCAAGCCAAACTAATCTGTCGGCAATGCAACACCACTATGACAATGCACTTAAAATTGAGAAGCAAGGTTTTATTAGCAAGGGGCAACGCATGCAGTTTGAAGTTGCACGAAATAATGCCGAACGCACACAGCAAAGTAATTTAGGTAATTTACATAGTGCACAATTTCAACTCAAAAATTTACTCAATAAACAAAATATTGAACAATTGACCACACCACTTTTTGTCAATAAACAGCAGAGCCAATCGTTAAATCAATTGCTGGCTTCTTACCCAGAAACCTCAAATCTTGTACGTAAAATGCAAATGGACACCCAACTTGCTCAGCAAAATGTCAAAATGCAAAATGCGGCAAAAAAACCAACGCTGTTTGCTTTTGGCGAATATAGTTTAGATCAAGATCAGAACTGGATCGTAGGCGTTGCTGCACGTTATAATTTATTTTCAGGCATTGATAAGAATAAAAATGTACAAGCCGCCGAATTACAACGTTATGCGACTGAACTTATGACTGCTCGAACACAACAGGAAATTGAGAATATTATTTATAAATCTTATAGTGAACTCAGCACGGCACAACAATCGAATCAACTCTTACAACAAAATGAACAAGCAGCATTAGAAAACTTACGCATTCAACAATTGTCATTTAAAGAAGACATGGGCACTGCGACACAAGTCATTGATGCACAAAACCAATTAAGTTTGCTCAAAACGGAAAAAGCCATCAATGCTTATAAATATGTGATGTCACTTGCAAGCTTATTACGCAGTCATGGCTCAATAGATCAATTTAAAAATTATGTAAATCAGTCGAATACTGATTATATTCGTTAAGTGGAGCACGACATGAATCAAAATGAAGTTGATCAAAACAACGAAAATCAAGATCAATCGACTCCCGATACAGATCAAACCAATGCAACGCAGAAAGATGCACAGCAAAATAGCGACAATACTGAGCAGTCCAATCCATCATCAGAGCAACCTTCACCTGAATCTTCTTTATCAGAACAACTTCATTCTACAAAAAGCGATCATGTTCAAACTGCGGAACAAACAGCGCAACAACCCACAAAAAAGAAACTAATCATTGCTGTGGCTGCAATTGTACTGATTGCCCTACTCGGCTTCATTGCTTATGGTTTATGGAAAAGTTATCAACCTAAAACTGTCGATGTACAAGGTCGTGTTGAAGCTGAAACTTTACATGTCAGCACCAAAGTCCCGAGCCGCATCGAGGGTATTTTTGTCAGTGATGGACAAAAAATTGAAAAAGGTCAGCTTCTCGTCACATTAAGTAGTCCAGAAATAGATGCAAAGAAACAACAGGCACTTGCCAGCCTTCAATCTGCCCTTGCCTTACAATCCACCGCAGATCGTGGTTCACAACAAGAAAACATTGATAGCTTATACGCCAATTGGCAAAGTTTAAAAGCTCAACAAAATCTTGCAAATACCACCTATCAGCGTGGCGCTAATTTGTATGCCCAAGGGGTCATTTCCCGCCAACGCCGTGACGAAATGCATGCAGCCGCTCAATCTGCAACTCAAATGACAGAAGCTGCGTATCAACAATATGCACGTGCTAAACGCGGTAGCACAAATGAACAAAAATCGACTGCTGATGCACAGGTTGAAATTGCCAAAGCAGCTGTCGCTGAAGCCAATGCCTTAGATGCTGAAACCAAACTCTTTTCTCCTGTTACAGGCACCGTCTCTAAAACCTATGGCAAACCTTCTGAATTGGTTGCTATGGGGGTGCCGATTGTCAGTATTATTCAAGATGAAGAAAAATGGGTGAACTTAAATGTTCGTGAAGACCAATATGCACAGGTCTATCAAAGTAAGACGATTGATGGCTATATTCCTGCACTAAATAAGACCGTTGCATTCGATATTAAAAATATTGAGGCTGAAGGTGAATTTGCCACCATTAAAACCACACGCCAAACAGGTGGCTACGATATTCGTAGTTTTAAAGTCAAACTTACACCAAACCAACCACTTGCTGATTTAAAAGTCGGTATGAGTGTTATTTTTAAATTAAAAGAGAGCCAATAAACATGTGGGCAGGCATGTTAAGGGAACTCCGCTATTTAATTCAGCATAAGTGGGACTTATGCTTAGTCACGCTTGCCCCGCTTTTTGTCATCGTTTTATTTGCGTGTATGTTTTATGAGGGTAAGGCTGAACATTTACCTATTGCAATTATTGATCAAGATCACAGCGAACTTAGCCATAAAATCGAGGAATACTTAAGTCATAACAGTGCAATTTCAATCCATACAATTACAGATAATCCGAATGAAGTTGATCGACTCATTAATCAAACTCAGGTTTGGGGTTATGTACATATTCCCAACGGTGCAGAACAGCGTCTAGTTCAAGCGCAGGATGCACAGATCAGTATTGCATTTAACCAATCTTATTTTAGTATCGGTAATACAATCTCATCTGCCATGTTAATATCTTCTATAGAAGCCATCAGTGACTTTAGTAAAAATACATATTTAGCAAATAAAATACCTTATGTGGAGTTTCCTACAGCCAATGTAAAAATTTCCCCCCTATTCAATCCAAACCTCAGTTATGAACTTTATTTAGAACCGTTTTTAATTCCGGCAATTTTGCATCTACTCTTATGCTGTTGTGTAGCATTCTCAGTGGGTCAAGAACTGAAATATAAAACCACGCATCAATGGGTCAATCAACAATCTGTTTTTAGCGCATTATTGGCTAAAAATTTAGTCTATGTGCTGATTTTCTGCTTTTGGACTTGGCTATGGATGTTTTGGTTGGTTGAAATACGTGGATGGTTTGTAGCAGGTAGCCTCTGGATGATTCTGATAGGACAATTTTTACTGTATTCGGCTTATGCCTTCATCAGCAGTACAGTGGTACTCGCAACACAAAATCTGTCTAAAACCTTTGGCTTTATTGCGGTCTATGGGGGTTCATCTTTAAGTTTTGCAGGTGTTACGCTTCCCCTAAATAATGCACCTATTTTTACAAAGTTTTGGGCAAATATTATCCCTTATACCCCTTATGCTAAATTACAAACAGAACAATGGGTGGTGGGTAGTCCGATCATGATTTCAATGATCCCTCTAGCTATATTAGTCGCTTATTGTGTTTTCTATTACTTCATTGCAAGTGTGCTTCTTAAGAAGAATCTTAAAGGAGCAGAACATGGCGCATAATCATCACGAGCCTTTCTTTAAAGCACTTTTAAGAGGTTATCTGCAAACCTTTAAAAATATATTTAAAAACTCATCTATTTTTACCACGATGGTTTTATCCATTGTGCTCTATAGTTTTTTTTATCCAACCGCTTATAAAGCAGAAACAGCTGAAAATCTGCCGATAATTATTGTCGATGAAGAACAAAGTTTTCTAAGCAACACGATTATCGCTCAAGTTGCCAAAAGCCCTAATGTCAAAATTGCAGAAGTTACTGGTAATTTTGAACATGCCAAACAAATGATTCAGCAGCAAAAAGCAGATGGTATTTTGTTACTGCCTGAAAACTTAAGCAATAGTGTTATGCGTGGTGAAACTGGTGGTATTGGTTTATATCTCAGTAGTGCATATTTTCTAAAAACCAAAGAAATTGGAGTTGGACTTGGTACTGCTATCGAAAATACCATTGCAGAACAGATGCAAAAATTTGGCAAAGTGAGTCATTTTCATCCAGCGATTCCGATTCATCAAATCCCATTGTTTAACACATTATCAGGTTATGGAAGCTATATTTTCCCTGCGATTGCCCCACTCATCATTCACCAAACCATTGTTTTGGGTCTCTGTATGCTGATTGCAGGTTATCGTGAGCAAAAATGGAGTGTAAAAGCCCCTGAATTTTTTGGCATATATTTAGCAGCACTGAGCATAGGTTGTATGGGCTGTTTCTATCTATTTGGTTTTACCTTTTGGCTCAATGATTATCCACGTGGTGGGAACTTTTGGGGCATGCTCTTTGCTGTACCTATCTTTATCAGTTGCGTGATTGCTATGGCAATGGTTTTAGCCAGTTATCTTGATATTTCTGAGCGTGCAGGTCATTTGATCGTGTTTACCTCCATTCCGCTGTTTTTGCTGTCTGGTGCAGCCTGGCCACTCCAAGCCATGCCGACATGGATGCAACATTTTTCTAGTATTTTACCTTCCACACAAGGCATTAATTTATTTATTCAACTTAATCAAATGGGTGTACCAAGCTCTACCATAGTACCTAAATTGATTTATCTGGTTTGCTTAACATTTGTTTTAATGATTCGGGCATATTACAGATTGAGTAATACTTATAAAAAATAAGCATCAATATTCTAACTATTATTCATGTAATTAATTAAACTAAGTAATTCCATTGAATCATTAAATTAAACTGAATTATTTTTAAACAATCAAACACATTTTCGACAAAAATATTAGTAATACTCACAAAAATAGCGTCAAAATAGACCATTTTCGAAATACTCTGAACATTCAGAATCTCCCAAATACAACTCCCACAGTACTTGTCGGGGGATTTTTTGCGTGTTTGTCATAGAGTTTTCCTTTTCGCCAAAATCTGAATTTTAAGGGCTCAGTATGAAGAAAATGAAAATTAGCCTCGCTTGGCAAATTGTTATTGCGCTCTTCTTAGGTATTCTTGTTGGTGCATTCCTGCACAACACTCCCGAACTTCGCGGTGATATTGTTGCGAATTTCTTACAACCATTGGGTAAGATTTTCATCAATCTTATTAAGATGATTGTCGTTCCGCTTGTGCTTTCCATGCTGATTTTAGGAATTGCCAATGCTGGAGATAGTAAAAGTGTCGGTAAACTGGGTTTTAAAACCATTGTTTATTTTGAAGTTATTACCACTGTTGCAATTATTGTCGGCTTAGTCGCTGCCAATGTATTCCAACCTGGTGCTGGCATTGATATGTCTACACTGACTACTTCTGATATTTCACAGTATCAGCAAACCACACAAGAAGTTAGCCAGCAATCCCATGGTTTGGTGAATACTGTTCTTTCACTAATTCCATCAAATATTTTTGCCGCCATGAATGATGGGCACATGTTGCCAATTATTTTCTTTGCTGTGATTTTCGGGATCGGTTTAGGTTCTCTTGCCAAAGAAACCAAACAGCCTTTAATTGACGTGTTAAAAGCTGTTTCTGAAACCATGTTCAAAGTCACTCACATGATCATGATGTTTGCGCCTTTTGGTGTATTCGGTTTGATTGCTGCAACTGTTGCTAACTTTGGTTTCAGCTCTCTGATTCCACTCGTTAAACTCGCTGCACTGGTTTATGGTGCAATCTTATTCTTTATCTTTATCGTATTAGGTTTTGTGGCTAAATTCTGTGGATTCAGTATTTTCACGCTGATCAAAATCTTAAAAGATGAATTAATCCTCGCCTACTCAACTGCAAGCTCTGAAACCGTTTTACCTCGTATGATGGAAAAAATGGAAGCTTATGGTGCACCGAAGTCAATTACTAGTTTTGTAGTACCGATTGGTTATTCGTTTAACTTAGATGGTTCTACACTCTATCAAAGTATTGCAGCGATCTTCATTGCACAGCTTTATGGTATTGACCTTTCTTTGACTCAACAAGTCGTACTTGTATTAACTTTGATGATTACCTCTAAAGGAATCGCAGGTGTACCTGGTGTGTCTTTTGTGGTGTTATTAGCAACTTTAGGCAGTGTGGGTATTCCGCTTGAAGGGCTTGCGTTTATTGCGGGTATTGACCGTATTTTAGATATGGCACGTACTGTGTTGAATGTGATTGGTAATGCACTTGCTGTTCTTGTGATCAGTAAATGGGAAGGCAAGTTCGATAGCGAAAAACAAAAATCTTATAACTTTGATGCAACCCATTAATTTTAAGATTTGAAATAAAAACCACCTTCGGGTGGTTTTTTATTAAAGTACAAAACCTAACTGTATTTTTGCCAATCCAAACAGCAAATCTATGCAAAAAAATAAGCAGTTAAAATAATAAAGATTTGCAAGCTCATAATGGCACAGAACCACATCCAGCCTTTTTGGCGTAACGCGACCCGATCTATACTTTGATAATTGACTGTTTTTATCATTTTAGCACCCTCATTCATTCTTCACTGAATTGCATAGATATGGAGCAAAAAATCTATCCTTATCTAAACAATTTAAATGAAGCAAAAAATAAACCAAGTTTTCAAATGTAACTAATTAATTCTTTGGACTTAACTACATCCTTTATTTAATAGAAGTATTTTATTAATATCTAAGCAGATTACATACTAAACAATGATTACACCATGCCTAAAAAACTTAAAATACATGAACCAATTTCAAACACTGTTGAAAATTTAGCTGATGAAATTATATTTAAATCTGCTACAACTTTTTTAGAAGACTTAACAAAATCAATTCCTGTTGCTTCAATCATCTTAAATTTAACAACTGCTTATTCAAATTATCAAACCAGTAAAAACCAAAAACAGCTCTTATCCTTTATTACTCAGCT
>NZ_SGSW01000065.1:0-15284 GCF_004209125.1 Acinetobacter sp. WCHAc060033
CTTTCTGAGAAGCGTGCAAAATCAGTTGTAGCATACCTCGTTGAAAAAGGTGCAAGTGCAGGTCAATTAACTGCTGAAGGGCATGGTCAAGACAATCCAATTGCGGATAACTCAACCAAAGAAGGTCAATTTAAAAACCGTCGTATTGAGTTTGAAGTTGCTGGTGCAACTACACCGTAATTGAGCCTATTAATTTAACCATACTGATAAAAGCTTCTTCCGAGAAGCTTTTATTTTTTGCTCGAAAATAAAACTGAAATTTGCTTAAATAGCAGACATAAAAATACGATTGGATAAACAATGAAAAAATTATTAACCCCATTATTCATTATTACTGTTGTTTCAAGTACGCTGATGTTGAGTGGATGTGATTATTTTAAAAATAAAAAAGAAGCAAGTAATGCAAGTCTTTCTGAGTGGAGTTGTACCAATCCAGAAAATCTAAAACAGATACAAGATTATTTAAAAAATGAGTATTTAAATGAAGTCTCAAATCGCTTAAATGACTCACATTATGAAGCAGACCAAGCTCTCTTACAGAAAATTAATAATGGTCTTAAATTTGAAATTAAGTCTGTGCGTACTGTTACTGCCGACCCTAATAAAACCAATCAATTAGAATGTGAGAGTCAGTTGGTGGTGCAATTTCCGAAAGGTTTACAACAACGTGCTGAAAATGCTTATCAAGAATATAAGCAACAGTGTGAAGAATGTGAAGAAGGCTATGGCAGTTTACGTGAGTCGATTGAGTCAGGTGAATCAAAGCTGATATTAAACAATGATCAGTTAAAAGGTAAGTTTAACTATAATGTGGTTAAAACAGATCAAGATGGTTTATCACTAGATGTATTAAACCAAGATGCGGTTATTGAAGGAGTGACGACTGTAACTGTCAAAGCTGTCCAATATGCTGCTTATATGGAACAAAATAAAAAAATGAATGAACAGGCGGAAGTGAGTGCTACAGAAAATGCAGCACAAACTCAACTTGCACAAAAAGCAATGGATATTCGTAAAAAAGAATTGGATGAGGAAAATGCGAAACAAGTCGAGCGTTTAAATCAAACTTGGGATCGTTTGAGCGAAGAACAAAGAGTTCAGCAAAAACAAGATCAAGCGGATTGGTTTGAAAAGCGTGATGTCGATTGTAAGGTGATTTCACAAAAGTCTGTAGGTGATATTGCTGAAAGTGAGCGTGAAACCTATCAACGGCAGTATGCTTATTGGGACGATGCAATGCAGCAACAGAATCAAGACATGCAATATACCAAGTGTTTTAATCAGCGTACAGCTGAACGAATTATTTATTTAAACAATTCGATCAATTGAGGTCATTCATTGATTTATGACCATCTGAAAGATTATGTATTCAGTCGATGTTCTAGATGAATGTAGATTTGGAAAGGGATGAATTGATTCATCCCTTTTTTCTTGGCATGCTGTGGTTCTATTGGAAAAGATCAGATTTTATATGCGTATCAGTTTTATTGGTTCAGGTCGTGTGGCGACACATTTGGCGAAAGTCCTATCTAAACAGCATCAAATTGTTCAGATTTACAGTCGAAACATAGCTCATGCTGAAAAACTTGCGCAGTTGGTAAATGCGGAAGCAATTGTAAATGATCAAAAATTAGTAGCTGATATTGATCTGTTGATCATCGCAGTGAGTGATCAAGCTATTTCGCAAGTCATTCAAGCTATAGGTCGTTATTTGGAAAATGTACTGATAGTACATACTTCTGGCAGTACCAACTTGGATGTGTTGACTCAATATCATGCAAAGTCAGGTGTGTTTTATCCTTTACAGACGTTCAGTGTGGAACGTGAAATAGCTTGGGAGAATACCCCTTTATTTGTCGAAGCAACATCGGCACAAGATTTGGAAATTTTAACAATATTAGCAAATAGCCTAAGTAAACGTGTATATCAATATTCATCTGAACAGCGTTTAAGTTTGCACTTGGCTGCAGTATTTGCATGTAATTTTAGTAATTATTGTTATGACATGGCAAAGCAGGTGGTCGATTCGAAACAAGTTGATTTTAGTTTGCTCTATCCTTTGATCTTAGAAACTGCCAATAAAGCAACACAGAATGACCCGCGAGCTATGCAAACAGGACCTGCGATACGTGGTGATTTGAATATTTTAAATATGCATGAAAAAATGCTTGAAGCTGATGAGCGAGAGGATTTGAAAAAAATCTATCACATGCTGAGTCAGGGGATTCAAACAGGACAGCATTGATTTGTAATGTAGTTTTATGTAGCAGTAAAATCTATTTTAAACCATCAGTATTTGGTGTTTTTTAAATTTTAAGATACAAGATGTTTAAATGGCTTGTATCTTGTTTTAGATGTTTATATATTGATCTAAATCAAAAAATAATTATAGTACAAATGAATATTCAACAACGATTATTAAAAGAAGTCGCTTGGAAAGACTTAGTTCAATTGGATAAAAAAGCAATTTATTCTGAATTGCTGATTTCTTTACCTTGGCTCGTCGCATCATTCTATTTTGCTTATTCAGCATGGTATATTCCTGCATTATTTTGTTCATTTATGTTTTTTTTGACAGGTCTAAGACAAGTTCATAATGCATTTCATTTTGCACTGGGCATTAGTAAACAAAGCACACATTGGGCAATGTTTATTCTCAGTATACTTATGCTCGGTTCAATGCATGCAGTACAAATTAACCATTTACGCCACCATCAGCACTGTATGCAAGATGAAGATGTAGAAGCTAAAAGTGCCAGAATGAAGTGGTGGCAAGCTTTGCTCTTTGGTCCTTTTTTTCCAATTTTATTACATCGAAAAGCATTTCAAGTCGGTACAAATACGCAAAAAAAGTGGATGATTGCTGAGTTATTTGCCAATTTTTTGTTATTGATCACCATCTTTGTCGTTTTAGACATTACATTGCTTAAATATCACGTAATAGCCATGTTGATTGGGCAATGTATGACCGCTTTTTTTGCAGTTTGGACGGTTCATCATGATACTGAAGATCATATTTATATGGCGAGAACGGTTCGCCATGAGCTTAAGCGAGTTGTAACTTATAATATGTTTTATCATGTTGAACATCACTTATTTCCTGCTGTTCCTACACGGCATTTACATATTTTGGCAAAGCGCTTAGATCAATATGATCCTAGTGTTGAAATTCGTAAAGTATTTTGATTTACGAATTTAAAAAGAATCTAAACCTGAAGTTTGGGAGAGAATCAGGTCTAGATTTAAATGAAATTTCAATGACTTAATTAAGTGCAGCGTGATCCCAACCAATGGTCACGATCACACCAATACAGAACAGGGCACAATAAACAAAAAACCAGAGAATCATGCGCTTAAAGGCTTTATCTGAAATAGAGCTGTCTGCATATTGTGGCTTTTTAGGACGTTGATCATTATTCATCGCAAAATCTCTTTCTGCTTAATATGAATCGATTATCTAGCGAGATGATGTAAGGCAGTAGATACAAAAAAAATAAAAAAAACTATAACAGATAGGTTAGATATTGAGTCATCTGTTATAGCATTGAATATTATCCATTCATTTGGTTTTGTATAATTTTTACCAATAAACTCAAGGCATTTTGAATATGCTCATTAATTTCAAATGAGCAATTAATACGGATGAAATGATGATTTTGATCAGTAATATTAAATAGATGGCTTGGTGTAATACTTACGCCATGTTCAAGCATGGTGTGGTAAATGACATTACTATTCACCTGTTCAGGTAATTCAATCCATAGAAAATATCCAGAGGGATAATAATGAATTTGACATGAGTCTGGTAAGTGATTTTTGAGATAATTAAAATATTGTTTTTTAAATCGTTGTAAGGTTGAACGAAGTGTTTTTAAGTGCTTTTCATAATGTCGATGTGAGAGATATTCAACCAAAGCATTTTGAATAAAAGAATTGACTGACAAGGTACTCATGAGTTGACTATGTTGAATATGCTCCGAAAATTTTCCTGCATAAACCCAGCCAATTCGAAAACCAGCACCTAAAGTTTTTGAAAATGATGAGCAATGTAGTACCCAATTCTGTTGATCAAAATATTTCATCGATAAGGGTTTTTTCTGATCATAATGTAGTTCTTCATAAACATCATCTTCAATGAGATAAATCTGGTGTTTATTCAATAGTTTGGCAAGTTCTAATTTAATCTCATCAGACACCGTAAACCCAATCGGATTTT
This sequence comes from Acinetobacter sp. WCHAc060033, assembly GCF_004209125.1. Lineage (NCBI taxonomy): Bacteria > Pseudomonadati > Pseudomonadota > Gammaproteobacteria > Moraxellales > Moraxellaceae > Acinetobacter > Acinetobacter sp. WCHAc060033. Next base: position 4,217 of record NZ_SGSW01000065.1, read on the forward strand.
GACTATTCAACATCAACATACACACTTTGATGGGGTATTTTAGAATGGCTTGTTCAAAAGCATCGAGGTCTATCCCATGCACAGGATGCTCAGGAATCGTAATTACTTTTAAGCCTAAGCGTTCAGCTGCCTGCCATGCGCCGTAAAAAATAGTCTGCTGTAGTAAAATATAATCGCCAGCATGGGTCAGTGCTTGTAGCGATAGATTTAAGGCATCTAAACCGCCCGAAGTGATCACAATATCGGAAGGATCTGTCGGAATTCCTTGCATGGCATATTTTTGAGCGATGATTTTTCTTAATTCATAATTTCCAGGTGGAAGACTTGGTGTTTGCTCATAGCTACGTCGTTGTCGTGCCAACTGTCCAAGGGTTTGAATCAGTTTTGCGGAGTAGAGTAGTTGACTGTTGGGAAAGGCTGAACCTAGAGGAATAATATGTTCAGATTGGATCGACTTTAAATATTTAAAAACAATCGAGTTAATTTCAATTTTTTCATTGATGGCATGTACGGTTTCTTTTGTTTGTTGTTCTGCAACAAAATAACCTGATTTTTCTTTTGAATAAATCAAGCCCTGTGCTTCCAGTTCCTGATAGGCATTCATCACAGTGATTAAGCTTAAACCTGATTGTTCAACCTGCTGACGTAAGGATGGGAGCTTTTGATTGGCTTTCCAAGTTCCATTTTCAATCAAGAGTTTTAAGCTATGTGCTAACTGTTCAGATTTATACATAAATACTTCAAAAGGATGATCTGTATCGAAATGACTATAACAGATTGCTAGATTTTGAAGAAATCTGTTATATATTTTTTCCAAAATTTTGTGGCTATTATTTTATGCTATTTATTTAGAGAATAGGGGAAACTTGACCTGTAGAATGAGGCTAGACAATGTTTGTCACAATGCAACTTGATGTATTGACAACAATTTTGACTGATCATGGATGTGTAAAATCGGTTTTAGAGAATTTAAATCGAAAATTTGTAAATATTGAAGCCACTTTACTCAGAGCCAAAGTTTTACGTGAGTTTTCTAAACAGAAGCATACCGCCATTATTCAATCTGCCATTACGAACCATGATGGGCAAGACGATCACACAAAACTGGCATATTTGTTTGCGCCATTTATTCTGTCAAATTTAAATCAAACTGTGATTTATTCAACACCTTTGACAGAGCCTGTACTCAATATTTTAAAACGGTATTATCAAGTTGAAAAAACTTTAAATCTCAAAAAAATAGATGACAATGTTTTAGAGAGTTTAAATCTATTTTTAGATTTTCATGATTCAAATGGGTCTGATGTTGAATTTGTATTGATGCAATTAATCAATGCGTTAACCCAAGCTGAAGTATCGACGATTTTTTTAATTTCTGACTGTCTCATCAGTAGTGAAGCATTATTTGAAATAGAGAAGTTTTTTCATGTCAGAATTTTGCAGATTCAGCCTACGCGACAAGCGCTTTTGTTGAATCATACATTTGATGCATCACAATCACCATTGGTAATGCAAAAATTGCTCTTTAAGCGTAAAGATGATTTTCATATTGACCTATGTCGTAGATATGCTGAGTTAAATGCACAAATTTTATATTTATCAGGTTTATATGATTTAGAGCGTGCCAAGAATTTGGTGGATGATATGTTTTATTCTGAGCATATTTATGAAAAATTATCCGTCTATGCAGAATATATGCAGACTCAGTTGCAGAATAAAGTCTTTGATCGGCATTCACAGCAACTTTTTGCATGATCAAATGGTTTAAAAATAATTAAGCGTGTAAATTTACTGGACTAGAGCCTGTGCTATTTAAGTCATTCATACGTTTGAAAGCTTAAATCTCTAGATCTAAAAACAAACAAAGCCGTAAAAAATTACGGCTTTGTCATCTATGATATTCGCAATAAAAATCTTGTTGAATTAACTAATTTTCTTAAAAATAAAATCGTTAATCTTATGACCTGATTCGATCCCACGACGTTCAAACTTAGTCTGTGGACGCCATTCAGGACGTGGATAACTGTTGCCTTTGCCTGCAAGGTTTTCCAAACGTGGACGATTGTCTAATACATCTAGCATCCATTCCGCATACGGTTCCCAATCCGTTGCTGAATGGAACGTACCACCGATTTCCAACTTTTCCTCAACCAAAGGCATACGGTCATGTGATACAAAACGACGTTTAAAATGACGTTTCTTCTGCCAAGGGTCAGGAAAGTAAAGTTGTATCGTATTGATACTATTATCAGGCATTTCACGAAGCACTTGAATCGCATCCGCATCTAAAACACGTAAGTTCTTAACTTCAGCAACACCTGCTTCATAAACACATTGCGCAATACCTGGAATATGTACTTCGATACCGACAAAGTTACGTTCAGGATTGGCTTTTGCCATCAGTACCAAAGAACGCCCCATACCAAAACCGATTTCAACAGTAAGTGGACGTTCAGGATGTTCAAAATGCTGACGTAAATCACCAACAGGATATTCCAAAATCATTTCACGATGTTGTTCAAGCGCAGTCGTTTGTGAAGTATTCAGCGGTGATGATCTACGCATGAAAGTCACAATTTCACGGTGTTCTTGCAAATTATCCAAGTCTACAACTTGCGCTTCAATTTGATCGTTTGACATGATTCGACAATATTAAAAATCTAAAAGGCGTATTGTAAGACCTGAGTTCGTCAAGTCAAATTTTTTGATAGAATCAAAGTGAATTAAATCAGAATAAAATGTCATAAAATATTCATAGCCTTGTCATTTATAAAAATTACCCTAATTTGAATTTCAACAAATGATAAAAATCATGAAAATACTCAAACCTCATACACTATGTTTAAGCTTAACGCTCTTGGGGTGTTCATTTCCAAGCTATGCACAATTGATGTTTAGCCAATATATTGATGGTACTGCCAATCGTAAAGGTCTGGAAATTTATAATCCTGATGGCGCAACAGTCAATCTTGCAGATTATCAAATTCAGCAACAAAGCAACGGCACAACAGATAAGCCTGTGACATTCAACTTACAAGGCAGTATTGCGAGCAAAGCAAAATTTTTAGTTGGTCGCTCTGAGCTTCAAGCTGAACTTGGAAATAAAGTTAATCAAGTGGCTGGTTTAGCTTTTAATGGTGATGATGCCTTGGTGCTTTTATATAAAGGCGTAGCTGTTGACCGTTTTGGTAAAGTGGGTAAGAAGCCTGCCAATAATGGTTGGGGTACAACGATTTCAAGCTATCAAAACAGTTTAAGTCGTATCAAAACCAGTAATAATGTGACTTCCGTCGATCCGACTGCAAACTTTGATTTGGATAGTGAATGGACAAAATGGTCAGATCGTAATGCATTTAGCACATATTTAGGGGCTACAACCACGACACCGCCTGTAAGTTCAGTCAGTTGTAGTACAGCAGATACACCAATTGCAGATTTACAATCAGCAACCCAAAATCAGCAATATGTGGTTCGTGGTGTCATTACAGCGGATTACCGTTATGACAATGGTTTTTCAGGTTTTTATATTCAAACCCAAGACAGTAAAGCGAAACCAAATTTAACCAATGCGATCTTTGTTTATCTTCCCGCAGGAAGTACCATCACAGGTGGTAAAGTCGGTGAGGAGGTGATTTTTAAAGGGCGTTTAACCTCTTATCAAAATCAATTACAACTCGATCAACTCAGTAGCAATATCGAAACGTGTAATAATCAAGCTTCAAATCTTGTGAGTGCAACGCCATTACAATTACCATTTACAAGTTTAACTGATACCAATGGTAATGTGCCAAAACGCTACCAAGGCATGTTGGTTAAAATTCCTCAGACTTTAACGGTGAGTGAAAACTATAATTATGGTCGCTAAGGTGAACTCTCATTGAGTTTGGGGCGTTTATATATTCCAACCAATTTATATCCTGCAAAATCTACAGAAGCGGTAAATCTTGCAAAACAGAATTTATTATCCAAAATCATCCTTGATGATGGCTATAACAATCAAAATAGAACACCGTGGTTACCTCAAAATTTTAATGCACTCAATACATTACGCGCAGGTTATCAGGTTAAAAATGTCGAAGGGATTTTAGAGTATCGCTTCAATGCATGGCGTATTCAACCGATTCAAAGCAAAGCATTACCTGAGATTTTGAAAGATTCAAATCCTCGAACAGCGACGATCCTTGCAAAAGAGAGCAAGCAAATTCGCGTTGCTGCATTTAATGTTCTGAACTATGACAATGGTTTGGAAAAAGGTTTTCCTTCTGAACGTGGTGCATCGTCTAAAGCAGAGTTTGACAAACAACATGCCAAGATTGTCAGTGCAATGAAAACCATTGATGCAGATGTTTATGGCTTAATGGAAATTGCAAATAATGGCTATGGTGAAAATAGTGCAGTAGCTTACTTAACGAAAGCTTTGGGTGCGGATTGGAAATATGTGATTCCACCAAACAGTGCGAAATTAGGTACAGATGCGATTGCAGTTGCAATTATTTATAACAGTAAGCGAGTAAAACCAGTGGGTGTACCCGTCATTTATGATGATTTAACACAGAAGAATCGTGTCACGATGGCACAGTCTTTCCAAGGTGTGAATGGCGGAAAAACATTTACCATTGTACCGAATCATCTTAAATCTAAAGGCAGTTGTCCTGAAGACACTAAATCTGTCGATGCCAATCAAGGTGATGGGCAAGGCTGTTGGAATGCAACACGTTTAACTGCGGTGCAAAAACTGATGCAATGGATAGCGACTAATCCAACCAAAGCGGAAAAGCCAAACTATTTATTGGTTGGCGATATGAATAGTTATGCCAAAGAAGATCCAATTTTGGCATTGGAAAAAGCCAATTATAAAGTGCTTTTAAATGATGAGAAAATTGGGCAGGGTAAGTCTGCATATAGTTATGTATTTGGTGTAGCAAGTGATGCAGATGGTTATGGTGGTGCGGGGAATTTAGATCATGCGATAGCTGATGTAAATCTATATCCAATGGTGAAACGTGCATTTGCATGGCATATCAACGCCGATGAACCTACAGCACTAGATTATAATGAAGAATATAAAACGCCTGAACAAATCACAGCCTTCTATAATGCTGATGCTTTCCGTTCTTCGGATCACGATCCAGTGATTGTGGATTTAGTTTTAAATAATGAAACTACTTCAACGAGTAAAAGTGGTGGTGGTAGTACAGGATTGTGGTCATTACTGGGTTTAATGATGTTAACTGCAAGTTCTGTTGTGATGCGTTCAAGAAAGAAATAATGTGAATTAAGTTTATAATTTTCGGGTAGACAAAGAGCAATTCGAAGATATTCGATTGTTCTTTTTGTTTAGATTAAGTGACCTTTGTGTTATGCGGTAAAAGGCAAACTAACTTTTAAAATAGTTTGACCAGATTGTGAGTTGATTTCAAACTGCCCATTTAAGCGGCTTACACGTTGTTGCATACTATGCAAACCGACATGTAGTCCAGCTTCAACTTCATGAGGAATAAAGCCAATACCGTTATCTTCAATCACTAAAATCAGATTTTGTTGCGCTTCATAAAGTGAAACTTTAACTTCAGTCGCTTGACTATGTTTGACAATATTATTCAGTGCTTCTTCCGCAACACGTGCCAAAGTCAAACATTGTAAAGTTGAAGGTGTGCTTTGCCATTGTGGCATGATGTCCCATTTTGAACTGATTTCCATTTCTTCAAAAATCATCACAAAACGGTGCCGTATATTCGCTGCCCAAAGAATAGGTGTATCAGGAATTTGTGATTCTTGGCTTGAACCAAAATCAATGGTCTGACGCAAATCATTACGTAATAACTTTAAAATAGACAGCATTTGATCTTTTTCAATATGATCATACTTTTCAAGCAAGATAAGCGAGCGCGAAATAGAACCTCCTAATCCATCATGCAAATCATGTGAAAAATGGATGCGTTCTTGTAATTTTACGTTTTCTAATGCCAATTGATGTTGATTATTTAACGATACAGACAGTTCATCTTTCGCTTGAATAACACTTTGCTCCAAAGTTTTATTAAACTGAGCAATGCTTTTTGCATTATTCGACAGACGATACGCAAGCACTAAGCCTACAGTAATGGTACTAATCGGTGCTGTATAGGGAGAAAGAATTTGCCCTTTCAGGGTCAGCATATAAATTGCATCATTGATCGCAATTGGGAAGAAGAATAAATATTGCAAGGAGAGGAAATAAGCCTCTTTTAATTTTGATTTATAAGCAATATAAGGATATGTTAAACATTTTAAAATAAAGATGATCACCCCAATAAGAAATACAAGATTCAGTGTTGTTGGGAGATACTGAATTGGGACGAAAAGAATAATAATGGTTGAAAATATACAAAAAAACAAAAGTATTTTTTCTGCTTTTGGAAATGTACTTTTTGCAAAACGCCATGCTGCAATACAACCGACAGAGGCATAAATAGAAAAAGTAATGACACTGAAACGATCAATAGTTGTACTTGTTAATGAAAGAAGTGGATCAGATCGCAACACTAGATAACTATAGATTAACCATAGAATAGTCACGAAACCAAACCATTTAAAAGCATATTCGCTACGGATAAATAACCATACGATTAAACAAAACAAACCTACAATTAAATTTACAAATAAATTAAGAGAAGGGAGGCTACGCTTTTCTAATACAGCCTGTTTGTAAATATCCATTATTTGGGTATGTTCACCCAGATGAACTGGCCCCAACCCTGATTTTTGAGTTGGCGTACCAACAACACGAATCCATAAGGTATTTTGACCTTGTTTTAAGCTTGAACTCGGCAGAATCCAATAACGTGGATTATGCCAACTGCGAGAAAGTGGTTCGACTAAGGACTGATCTTTCCAGAGAAACTCATCATTGAGATAAATTTCACCTGCCATATTGATGTGATTAATGGTCAATGTCACAGGTTCTTGTATATTGGAAGGGCACTTATGAGTCCACAATACTTTATACCAAGCACTACTGTGATAGCCTTTCCAACGCTTATCCCAATAATCAGGTAATCTATCTACATTTTCCCATGTTTGAGCTTTGATTTGACTCGGGTTATTAGCATCTGATTGAACAATTTGGACGGAATGAATATTTGTTTGGCAGTTTTGTGTCGTTGTAGGCACAGTTGCTTTACTGAGTTGCGGATTTAGTAAAAACAATAGAAATAAAAAAAACGAGAAAGCATAATAAAATGTATTCAAGTTAATACTTTTCTTACGTTCTAGCATTCCTAAAGCCCTAGCCAATGAATAACACAATTCTAGGTTGAATGTGTTAAATTTTAATTCGTATCATATCTGATTAAATGAAATTAAATAGAGACACATTTATTGGAATCTAAATAAAATGTATCGTAGTAAATATTAATTTCTAAGTTTTTAATCACCTTAAAATACATTATTCTTTCATCGGTAAAATAGCGCGAATCACAGTTAAACCAGATTGTGAAGTAATTTCTAACTCTCCACCCAGACGTTTAATTCTGACTTGCATACTTTGTAGTCCTACATGTAGTCCTTTCTCAACAGCATTCACTTCAAAGCCATGACCATTGTCTTTAATTTCTAAGATCAGTTCATTTTGATCATTTTCAAACAATGAGACTTCGACATCTGTGGCATCGCTATGTTTGACAATGTTGGTTAAAGCCTCTTCTGTCACACGGGATAATGTTAAGCAATATAATGGTGGTGGCTTAATATTCCAATGATTAGAAAAAATCCATGTGGATTCAATTTCCATTTCTTCAAAAATCTGTACAAATCGATGTCGAAGAGGTGCAACCCACATTACAGGGCTTTCAGGAGTTTTTGCGCCAATACTTGATCCAGAATCAATCACTTGTCTGAGGTCACTTCGAAGTAACTTAAACATAGACATGACTTGATTTTTTTCAACATTTTCAGCGTGATCAAGCAAAATCATTGAGCGCACAATCGAGCCACCTAAACCATCATGCAACTCATGTGAAAGATTTAAGCGTTCTTGTAAACGCATATTTTCGAGTTGTAAATGATGCTTTTTAGCTAAAGATTGCTCAAGATCAAATGTTACGGTTTCGACTGTTTCCTCAAGTGTTTGATTAAATTTCTCGATATGGCGCATATTACGTGCAATACGCCAAGAGAGGATAAAAGATATGGCAAGGCTAGTGATTGGTGCTGCAAATGGTGTCCAATAAATGGATTCCAAATTACTATTCGACATCAAAGACAGGTCATGGAGCATAATCACCATGAATAACATAAATACTGCCGCAAGCAGATAAATATCTATTTTTTTCTTTTTATAAGCAATCCACTGAATAAAAAAACAATTTAAAATATAAATTACACTGCTGTATAAAAAAGCGATGGACATAACTGTAGACAAATGATCATCTGGAGTGAGGAGCAGAGCCAAGCTAAATAATAGTACGAATGTGGCTAACGTTTTTTCTAAATGCTTAAATTTTTCATGGCTAAATCGCCAAACAAATAAGCATGCTGTATATGCGTATACCAATAAAAATATAATATTTAATCTGGCATGTAACAAAGAATCTGTAAACGGAAATGGTGCAGTCAAAAGCGTATTGCAAATAAAAAGTGACCAAAACAAAGAATTTATACTAAACCAGCCAAAAGCAGTTTCTTGACGTCTGAATAACCAAATTAAAAAACCTATGGTTCCTAAAACCATAGTAATTAATAAATTGATGAGGAATAAAGTTCTGCGTTCAAAGACTAATTCTTTATGTAGATCGGTAATACTTTTTACGTCTCCAATTTTAACAACGCCCAGTCCTGATTTTTGGGATTGGACACCGACGACACGAACTAAAATCTCATTGTGCTCTTGCTTCAATGATGAAGAGGGAAGTAACCAATAGCGAGGCTTATTCCAACTCCTAGATAAGGGTTCTACAAGTGAGGCATCACGCCATATTAGTTCGTTATTGCTATAAACAATACCTGCCATATTTATTCGATCGACGACAAAGGCAAAGGGGTGATTGTTAATACTTTCTGAGCAATTTGAACGCCAAACAATTTTATACCAAGCTGAACCTGTATAGTTGTCCCAGCGGTTTTCCCAGTTATCTGGAAGTTTGACGTCAATCCAACCTGTCTGGGGAACAACAGCCAAATCAGTTTCAGCTTTAGCAACTTGTGTGCTTATAATCTGCGCAGTACAATGATTATTTTGATTTTTAGAATCAATTTCAAGACGAGTTTCTGCAAAGGCTGTTTGCATCAACCCGAATAAAATATAGACGAAAACAACACAGTGAAATCTTAGTCGAGTAAACCAAGATGACGTGCTGTGTCGATCGCTTTGGCTCTGTTGCATACCGCAAGTTTCCGATAAATATGTTTGATATGAGATTCAACGGTATAACGTGATAGGCTCAGTTGATCTGCGATCTCTTTATTACTCAGCCCTTGCGAAACGAGTTCTAAAATCCCCATTTCTCGTTTTGAAAGTACAGCTTCAATATCATTTGTTTTTTGTTCATTACTCGGTTTATTGGGTGTGATTTTTTCATTGAGCTGTAACTGTTTTAAGATTTTTTGTGCAATGAATGGATCAATAGGTGCTCCTCCACGAAGTACACTTTTTATAGATAATGACACTTCTAAATCATCTCTTTCTTTTAAGACATAACCTGTTGCACCTGCACTTAATGCATTCAAAATAGCATCTTCTGTACTCCATGCCGAAATCACCAGTATGGTGATGGTTGGATCATACTTTTTTAAGCTTTCTATAAATTCGATGCCATTGCCATCGGGTAAGCCCAAATCGACCAATGCAAATGAAGCTGAGTATTTTTCTAAAAGCTTGTTGGCTTGAGATAAATCTTGTGCAAAGTATAGGTTTTCTGCTTGGTAACCGATTGCAAGCAAAATATCATTTAACCTTTGTTGAATTAATGGTTCATCCTCGACCACAATTACAGGCACGGGTAAACTTAAATTATTATTTACCATAGAAATATTCTCATTATTTACCTTTAAACATATTTTGATCGTATTTGTAAATTTTATCTATACCTGAAATTGGGTATTTTACACATTTGTTTTAAATATGCGTTGTCTTATTATGTTATTTTTATGGAAAAGTAAACGAAATATTCTTTAATATTTATTTAAATACAGTGTGTTATATATTTTTTTTGTGTTTTTCAAATAAAATAAATTGCATGAAAAATATGTTTAATTTTTTGTTTTATTCCGCGTGTGTTATTTAGATGGTTTTTGTTTGTTATTTAATTGATTTGTTTATTGTGAATGATATCTATATTTTTATTTAAGTAATATTTATTTATTAGTTAATCTATATTATTTTTGGTGTTTATATTTTTGGTATATTTTTTTAAAATTATTGTGATTTGGTTTGTATTTGTTTTTTTATTTACCAGTTGGTAAAATCATAGTTTTTTTAATATTTTAAAATAAATATTTTTTATTTTAGTTTTAATTATGTTGTTATTTATTTTAATTTAATATTAAAAATAAGCTGTTGTAATTTAATATTATAATTTTTATGTTTTATTTTTTATTTTTTCTATTCTTCATTGTGTATTATTTCATGCATCCATGTTAAGTTAAAATTAACATTATCTGATAAAAATCACTAGTTCCAGGTATATCGAATGATTTTTTTTAATGATCAAATAAAAAAAGGTTAATTGAAGGCCGTTAAATAATTCTATTCGGGGACAATGTTATGAACAAGATATTTAAGAAAATATGGAGTAAGACACAGGGGTGTATGGTTGTTGTGTCTGAAAATGCTAAAAGTGAAGGTAAAAATAATACCACTACAGGTATTATTTGTGAGGATTCAGCTCAAGTAGGTGTAGCTGAGTCTAAGACGTCGAGTTTGAAGCGTGCGAGTTTAAGTATTTTGGCTGTAGGCGTGTTGTCTACAATGGGCAGTAATGTTTGGGCTGATCCTCTTATCGATCTTGCAATTGAAGTAGGTCAATTGACTGGCACAGTTGGTGGATTAAGTACAGACCTTGGCACTTTGACAGGAACTGTTGGCGGATTG
>NZ_SGSW01000066.1:0-14900 GCF_004209125.1 Acinetobacter sp. WCHAc060033
GGTGTATTTTTTGCTGCTACTTCGTTGTGAACTACTCACTTAGAATAACTAAGTTTCGTATTTCACGCCTAGTATCAGCTAAAAAATACACAAAGTCGCAAGCATAGACGAATTGTCAACAGCCCCTAATAATAGAGAGCTTCACACTCAGTCAATGTTGAACAATCTGAATCCGTGGAAAAGCAAAACCTTTACACGAAAGTTCAGAACGCCATGCAACTGTCAACATCACATTGGATAACTGGAAATTTTGATACGCAAAACTACCCAACTGTGCATGTGTAGAAATTCCACCGTCATTCACTTCATGCACCTTGGTATTCAGCTCATTTAAACTCAGTCGAATTCCCAAGCCTGAAGCCTTTAAAATCGCTTCTTTGGTCGTCCAAACTTTAAACCAAAATGCGGAATCAAATCCTAAATCCTCCCAACTTGCATACTCTTCAGGATGAAAAGCATGTTTTGCTAAAGCCTCAAAACGGACTTTTCGGTTCAAATCTTCTACATCCACACCTAAGTCAGGTATATTTTGACTACTCACCAAAGCATAATGTTGCTGACTATGCGAATGATTCAGGTAAAACTTTGGATAATCAATTAAGTAAGGCTTTCCAAATTCAGTTTTATCAAATGAGTCATTATGAATATCAGTTACAAGATAGTTGGATAATAGTTGATTACGATATTGATAAATAGCGCTTTTCAATTCTTGGATCTGACTCTTTCGATCACAAGTTTGAAAATTTGGAATAATATTCTGAATAGAATTTAGATCCAATTGAATCGTACGAGTCACAAAACATCCCTGCTGTTTTTTGAATATCTTAAAACAAAAAAACCCAAAGATCACTTTGGGTTTTCATTTCTTCAAATCTGAAATTAACGTTTAAATTTCTTTTCAGCTTTCTTAAATTTCTGAATATAACGACGTTTACGTGCAGCAGTACGCTCATCCATTTGTGACTTACGCCCTTCAAATGGGTTTTCAGAGGTTTTAAAATCGATTCGTACTGGCGTTCCTTCAAGCTTGTACACTTTACGGAATACGTTTTCCAAGTAACGACGATAATCTGCAGGCGTTTTATCTACTTTATTACCATGTACAACGATCGTCGGTGGATTTTGTCCGCCCATGTGCGCATAACGCATTTTGATACGTTTACCACTAATCATCGGTGGTTGATGCGCTTCTGTTGCATCATTCAAAATCTGCGTCAATTTTGCAGGTGAAACTTTCAAATGCGATGAATCATAAGCACGGTGAATCGTTGGATACATATCCCCCACACCTGTACCATGCAACGCAGAAATTAAGTGCACTTTCGCCCAAGGAATAAAGTCAAAACGACGATCCACATCCAATTTACATTGTTTGCGATCGTATTCTGTCATGTTGTCCCATTTATTAATGGCGATCACCATGGCACGACCTGCTTCAAGCGCATAGCCAATTAAATGTAGATCTTGCTCAACAACACCTTCACGTGCATCTAAAACGACAACAATCACATGCGCATCTTTGATTGCTTGTAAAGTTTTTACGATTGAGAATTTCTCAATCATTTCATCTACTTTACCTTTACGACGCACACCTGCAGTGTCGATCAATGTGTATTGACGGCCATCACGCTCATAAGGAATATAAATTGAGTCACGTGTTGTCCCAGGTTGGTCAAATGCAACCACACGGTCTTCACCTAACAGGCGGTTAACCAATGTTGATTTACCCACGTTTGGACGACCAATAATCGCTAAACGTAAGCCTGTGGCTTTATCATGCTCTGCTTCATCTTCGTCTTCTGGAACATCTGTCAACACTTCTTCAAGCATCTGTTGCACGCCACGACCATGACTTGCTGCAACTTGCAGGGGTTCACCCATACCCAACTTGTAGAACTCAACCAAAGCTGCTTCAGCGTGTACACCGTCAACTTTGTTGGCAACCAAATAAACTTTTTTACCTAATGTACGCAATTCACGAGCAATCTGCTCATCTGAAGCAAGCAAACCTGCACGTGCATCTACTACAAATACAATAATATCTGCTTCATTAATGGCAGTTTTAGACTGTTCTGCCATATATGAGTCAATACCACCTTCACTCTCGCCAATACCCCCAGTATCGACAACAATGAATGATTTATTTTCATATTTAGCATCGCCATATTTACGGTCACGGGTTAGACCTGCAAAGTCAGCAACGAGGGCATCACGGCTCTTGGTAATCTGGTTAAATAACGTTGATTTGCCGACGTTTGGACGACCAATGAGCGCAATTACGGGTTTCATAAAATAACCTTTATTCAAGATCAGCCAGTTTGACTGGTCTGAACATCAGAAACATATCGGAAGAAAAAGTAGGAAAAACCTAAAATAAAAACACGGGGCATTGATTTGCAATCACCCCGTGCATGAAATTCATACGGATTTCTCTATTTTAACATAAGACTAAAAAAATAGAGAATCCTAATCGTACTTGTTAATGATGCATTAACGATTTTGCCAAATACTTAAAGCACCTTTACGTGTAGAGACAAAGAGTTGGTTATCCACCACTCTTAATGTACGGACTTCGCCAGAAGTCTTGGTACGCCCTAAAGTTGCACCTGTATTCAGGTCAACTTGATGTAAGTAACCATCTAAATCACCCACTACTAAATTTGAACCCAATGCAACAACATTACTTAAATTACGATTAAGAAGTTGCTCATTTTTCCAAAGCTCATTTCCAGTAATTAAATCATAAGCCACTATTTTGCCATCGGTTTGTGACACGATGACTTTTCCATCTACAACTTCAGGTCGATTCAAACTGCTTGAGTTTTCGCTCCAAAGAACACTTTGCGATGCTAAATCAAGAACAGTGACTTGCCCTTGAAAACTCGTAGTCACCACATATTGCCCAGATACCACTGGTTCAGCATCAACATCAATCAAGCGTTGAATATCTGATCGACCTTCAGACACTGCAACCCGACGCTGTAAGCGCGGAACACCAGCAATACTATCAATTGCAAATAAATAACCTGTTGAGGTTCCAATCAACACAGTACGATCATCTAAACGCACTGGCGTAGCTTGACCACGGAGGCTAAATGAAGCATTTGGTAATTTATAGGTCCACGCTTGCTGTCCAGACTCTACATCAAGCGCATAAACCGTACCGTCGTTGGCAACCACAATGACACGACCAGATTGAATCAGTGCCGAGCTAATGATTGCCCCAGACAGTTGCGCTGACCATTTCTTTTCGCCAGTGCTTTGATCTAAGGCAAATAATTGACCTTTTTGATTTCCTACAATCACCAGACCATCAGCAGCTTCTACGCCTGAACTTAGACCTTGCTTAGTCACTTTAGTTTCCCAAAGGCGTTGCTTGCCTTTATAAGCAGCAACTTCACCTTTTGGATCTAGTGCGAACACCACACCATTGTCTGAATCCAAACGTATACGTAAAGCATCTTCACTATTCGTTGCAGAAACATTGGTTGAAAAAACTTGTACCAAACTTGATGCTTGCGCAACTTTAGGTAGTGGATTTGGCTTAACTTTAACTTCTTTAGTTTTATTGCTCGAACAACCGATTAATGCGATTGATAAAATTGCCAAAGCAAACGATATTTTAAAATTTCTATCCATTAAGACTTATCCACTCGTGCTTGCATTGCTGGATGTTCAGTCACAGACTCATCCGATTGCGTTTGTAAAATTGGGCGTTCAAGATCAGGATCTTCTACTAATACACCAACACTTTCGAGTTTAATTTGTAAAATTTGGCGCTCTTGTTTACGCTCAAGAACTGAGTTCCATGCCGCTTGATAAGCTTTTTTTGCGTTTTCAATATCATTTTTTGCAACATAAATATCACCTTTCAACTCTTCAGATGTCGCTTTAAAAGCAGCTTCATCCACAGTAGATAAGGTTTTCAAGGCTTCATCATATTTTTTCTGCGCTAATTGTGCATCTGCCAGCTTAAGCTTTACAACTTGTAACAGACCCGCATCTTTTAGCTTAGAATTTTCGACTTTTTTGAGTTCCCGTTCAGCTAAAGCATAATCATTTTTGTCATAAGCTAATTTTGCCATGACGATTTGCGCTTGAATCGCTTGTATAGAATCAGGATTCTCTTTCACCATTTTATCCGCAGAAGCAACCAAAGCTGCAGTGATTTTTGCATCACCATTTGCAGCTTTTTCATCATCCATCAATTGCTGAACTTTAGCCGTTGCATTTTGATTTTCTGCTAAAGTTTTCTTTTGCCAATATTGCCACCCGAAAAAGGCAATCAATGCAATGAGCACACCAGTGACCATTGCTGAGCCATATTTCTGTAAAAATGACTTCATACTATCAAGTTGCTCTTGATCAGTCATTGCGCTCATTTGATTCCCCTTTTCCTTATGTTTTAGGGTTTAAATTATGGTTTTGATTGGTCGTTACTTCGTTGAAAATTGCTCAGTGAAGAAACCAACAATATCATCAATTGAAACTTCATGTTGCTCCGCTGTCGCAAGTTCTTTCACCAGAACTTGTTTTGCCTCAGCTTCACGCTCACCAAAGATTAAAGCATAGACCGCACCCGACTGATCTGCTTTCTTCATTTGGCTCTTCATCGAACCTTGTGAACCCGTTTTCAAACGAATGCTACTATTTGCAGATTCTAGTTGATCACGGATTTGTTCAGCCAATACCAAAGCCTGACCTTGCGTTGCAGGATCTGAAACTAAGAATAGCTCACACTCACGTACAGGCGTATTGTCTTCAACTTGCTCAAGCAACAATAATAAACGTTCCATACCCATTGCAAAACCGACAGCAGGTACAGATTGATCAGGCTTGCCTTTGAGCTGACCAACTAAACCATCATAACGTCCACCCGCACACACTGTTCCTTGCGAACCTAAATGTGTGGTTGTCCATTCAAAAACAGTTTTGTTGTAATAATCTAAGCCACGAACCAATTTTTGATTAATGACAAAAGTAATACCCGCATCTGTTAAATACTGCTTCAACTGCTCAAAATGTTGCAGGGTTTCTTCACTCATAAAGTCAAGCAGTTTGGGAGCATTTTCTAAAATTTGCTGTGTTTTAGCATCTTTAGAATCAAGAATTCGCAAAGGATTCGTAGTTAAACGACGCTGTGAATCTTCATCTAAATCCGCTTTATGGTCATTTAAAAATTCAACCAAAGCAGCACGATATTCAGCACGTTCATCAGACTCACCTAAAGTATTTAACTCAAGTTGAACTTTATCTGCCACGCCCATGCGTTTCCATAAACGCGCAGTCAGAAGAATCACTTCCGCATCCTGATCAGGTGTCGCAACACCAAAGGTTTCCACACCAAATTGGTGGAACTGACGATAACGACCTTTTTGCGGTTTTTCGTAACGGAACATTGGGCCAACATACCAAACACGCGGATTCGCACCACGAAGTAAGTTATGTTCAAGCATCGCACGTACACAACCTGCTGTTCCTTCAGGACGCAAAGTCAAAGACTCAGGTGGATTACCTTTGTCCAAGAACGTATACATTTCTTTTTCAACGATATCCGTCGCATCACCAATTGAGCGTTTAAACAAATGAGTTTGTTCAACAATCGGGAGACGAATTTGTTGATAACCATAAGCATCCATTAACGATGCTAAATGTTGCTCTAGACGTCTCCATGCAGCTGTTTGTGATGGAAGAACGTCATTAAAACCTTTAATTGCGACAATTGAACTCATGAACTACTCAGAACTTGTACGTATAATCTCTTTAGCTTTTGCTTCTTCGTGTGCTTTCACACGTTGACGAACCATAGTTTCGATTTCATCAACTAACTGATCGGTATCGATTAAATGACTCTTTTCGCCATTACGATACACCAGTGAACGCGGGCTTGCACCAACTACACCAATATCAGCCTCTTTGGCTTCACCAGGACCATTTACTTTACAACCAATAACAGATACATCCATTGGTGTACGGACATCCTCTAAACGCTCTTCTAAAGCTTGCATAACTTTGATCACGTTAAATTCCTGACGTGAACAACTTGGACAAGCGATAAAATTAATACCGTTAGAACGAAGACCCAATGATTTTAAAATATCAAAACCAATTTTAATTTCTTCTTCAGGCTCTGCTGCCAATGAAATACGCATGGTGTCACCAATGCCTTCCATTAACAAACCACCTAAAGCAATCGCAGACTTCACTGAACCAGTACGATATATACCTGCTTCAGTCACACCCAAATGTAAAGGGTTGTCAATTTGTGCAGAGAGTAAGCGGTATGCATCCATGGTTAAAAACACATTAGACGCTTTTACCGAAACCTTGAACTCATGAAAATCTAAACGATCCAAAATATCAATATGACGCATCGCAGATTCAAGCAAGGCTTGACCTGTAGGCTCACCATATTTCTTTTGGATGTCTTTTTCCAAAGAACCCGCATTGACACCAATTCGCATCGAAATATCATGATGACGTGCTGCTGCAACCACTTCACGAATTTTGGCTTCAGAACCAATATTACCAGGGTTAATACGAAGACAATCTGCCCCCATATCCGCAACTTTCAGCGCGATTTTATAATCGAAATGAATATCTGCAACCAACGGCACTGTCACGCGCTTACGAATTTCACCAAATGCTTCAGCCGCTTCCATCGTTGGGACAGAAACACGCATGATATCTGCACCAACATCTGCACAACGTTGAATTTGAGCAACTGTAGCATCAACATCGCATGTTTCAGTATTGGTCATACTTTGGATAGTAATCGGCGCATCACCACCGACATAGACTGAACCAACACGAATTTTACGCGTTGGGCGTCGCTTGATTGGATTCTCAATCATGATTTTATCTACTCTCGTCCATTAACGTGATAAACGGAATTCTGCTTTTCCGTTCACTGTATATGGAGACAATGAAATCTGTTCATTATTAAGGCTTAATGACACAGCAGTTGCATCATCCAGTCGAATTTGAAATGGCGATTGACCACTAAGATTTAGGGTTGCGCTTTGACGACCAGTTGCTAACACTTTACCAGTACTATCAATAATATGCACTGAAGTCGGATGGCTAAAATTCAATACCATTTGATCGCCTGAAGTTGCAGTCGCATTGTTTAAATTCAATACTTCCACTTCTGACTCTTGTGGTTTAGCACCAGTATCATCGCCACTTTTACTTGAAGTGAACTTTTGAATACCTGCAATAACTGCCCAAATAATGGCGATCGCCACGATCGCAATCAAAGCACGTTTTAACCACTTTTTATTACGATCACTGTTTGAACCAGGAAGTTTCCCCATAATTTTAATGGGTGAATTATTCAAGGCATGGTTCGGCATAAGTCCTGTATCATTTTGATAAATTTCATCAAAACGTTGAATCAATGCAGTTGCATCAACATTCAAGAACTTCGCATACGAACGATAATAACCTTTGATAAATGTTGCTTCAGGTAAAGACTTATACTCATCTTGCTCTAATGCTTGTAGGGTTTTTACAGGCATTTTCAACTCTTTCGCAACATCGGCGATATCTAAAACTTTAGATACACGAATTTGACGCAGGTACTCACCTGGGCGTTGAATATTTCCTAAACCATTAGATGCTACGTTTGAACCTGTAGGTTGCTGTGAATTAGGATTTACTTCCATACGGCCTCAGTACTATTCTGCAATTGCAGATAACGTTGATATTCTTTACTGTCAGGGAATAATGCACGAAGTTGATTCACCAACACTTGCATTCCCATCTGGTCTTGATTGGCACGTGCAATACGCAATCCAATCCAAAGTGCACGTGCACCTTGTTTATCCTGACCTACTAAACGAACATATTGCTCATAGAGTTGACGTGCTTGTGCATTTTTTTGCTGCAAATAAAAAATCTCAGACAACTCTACCAAAGAAATGACTGAATCGCGATTCACTTGCAAGGCTTGTTTGAATGCTTTTTCAGCATTGACCACATCGCCTACCTTCAAATACACGCGACCCAAATTTTCTAAAGCTTTGTAACGCTGATCATATCCTAATGCAGCACCAGCTATGCTCAACTGTTCGATGGCATCATTATAACGCTCACTAATAAATAAATATGTTCCATAATTATTACGAGCTTGTGCATTTTTTGGGTCACTAGAAATTGCACGCTTAAAATAGCCATCTGCTTTTTCCATACTGATTTTACTGCCTTCTTGTTGCAGTAAAACACCCATCATCATATTGGCAGCTGAATCCCGTGAATCTGTTTCAAGCGCTTGATCTAATGCACGTTTTGCTGCATCTAAATCACCTGAACGGATGTATTCTGCAGCAAGTTGGGTACGTACTTTGACGGCTTTCTCTGGATCTTTTTTACTTATCGGACCAGTACTTGTCGTCTGACAACCTTGAATAGCCAATGCGGATAAACCAATTGTCAAGATTACAATTGCTTTTGAATACATCGTTTTTTTCAAAGCTCGCCCCCATTTACATCTAAAATAGATTATGAATACAACAAGTCTCAACCTTGCGAACGTATAATTTCACCACGCTCTGCAACTTTCTTTTTCCATTGTTCTGCACGACGGGTACGATCAGCCACTTGTCCCACCAACTGACCACAAGCCGCATCAATATCATCACCACGTGTCTGACGAATCGTACACACAAAACCTGCATCAGACAAAGTTTTTTGGAAAGAAATGATACGATTTCGGCTTGAACGCCCATATGGTGCGTGCGGAAATGGATTGAATGGAATTAAATTAATTTTACTTGGTAAATTTTTCAACAACTTAATCATTTGCTGTGCATGTTCAGGTTGATCATTCACACCTTCCAACATCACATACTCAATGGTCACGTGTTTACGCGAGCTCTCATTACCATCTTTGGCAATATAACGCTGACATGCAGCAATCAATTGCTCTAATGGATATTTTTTATTAATTGGGACGAGTTCATTACGTAACTCATCATTCGGCGCATGCAATGAAATCGCTAAAGCAACATCAATATCTTTTGCCAATTGATCAATTTTCGGAACAACCCCTGAAGTTGACAATGTTACACGACGTTTTGACATACCATAAGCAAAATCATCCAGCATGATATTCATTGAACTTAATACGGCGTCATAGTTGAGTAATGGTTCACCCATACCCATCATCACCACATTGGTCACTGAGCGTTCACGATCTGCAACAGGCACTTCTTCCATATAAGAATAGTTTGCCATCCACAATTGACCAATGATTTCATCAGGCGTTAAATCACGTTGAAAGCCTTGTTTACCTGTCGAGCAGAATGAACAATCGAGTGCACAACCGACTTGCGAAGAAATACATAAAGTCTTACGCGCACCTGTTTTATCTTCAGCAGGAATCAACACCGTTTCAACCAAAGAACCCGCGCCATCACCAACACGGAACACCCATTTACGTGTACCATCTTTGGAATAGTTACGGTGTACTACTTCTGGTGCTTTAATTTCACAAATACCTTCTAATTTTTCACGCAATTTTCCAGAAATATTGGTCATTTCCGCAAAATCAGTCACAAAATACTGATGAATCCATTTCATCACCTGTCCCGCGCGGAATTTTTTCTCCCCCATTTCTTCGAAGAATTTTTCCAATTGCGGACGTGACATGCCAAGTAAATTCACTTTCTGCACATTTTCAGCCTGAATACGTTCAGCCTTTACAGATTTGGATTGTGTAGGCTGTTGTTCATCTTGATTTGACGATGAAGCGACAACTTCAGAATTCATGTGATTACTACCTAAAACATATCATGGGATAAAATATATTGATCAATATTCGATGGAAATATAGTCAATAAAAATAAAAAAACCAGACAAGCAGTATATCACTTATCTGGTTTCGGGTCTGTTATCAATTCATAAATCTAAGATTTAATCCTTTTTAGCCTTGACCCTAAATACATCGAATTAACGAGTACGTGGGCAAACTTCAGTTTGAGCGAAGAAGTAGTTTACTTCACGATCAGCAGAAGCTACAGAGTCAGAACCGTGAGCAGCGTTTTCATCGATGCTTACAGCGAAATCTGCACGGATTGTACCAGGAGCAGCTTCTTTAGGGTTAGTTGCACCAAGAATTTCACGGTGAGCAAGAACTGCGTTTTCACCTTCAAGAACAGATACAACAACTGGACCAGAAGTCATGAATGCAACTAAATCAGCAAAGAAACCACGTTCTTTATGTTCAGCATAGAAACCTTCAGCTTCAGCTTGAGAAAGGTGTTTCATTTTAGTCGCAACGATTTTAAGACCAGCTTTTTCGAAACGAGCAAAGATGTCACCAATGTGGTTTTTAGCAACTGCGTCTGGTTTTACGATAGATAAAGTACGTTCAATAGCCATGATTGGCTCCTTAAGTCAAATTGACACGAAATTTTGGGCGCATTATACCGAATAATGAGCAATATTCTGCTTTTAATCTGTAAAAAAATTAGATTTTTCGATGTGCTGTGTTCTAAGCAGGCTCAATAAGGATTAATTTGACTCGTCAATCCAAGCCATTTGAATCGCTTCAAGCAAACCTTCGGTCGATTTTGTTGGGTCATCACTAAAATCAGGTAATGCACAAATCCATGCATGCAAATCAGTAAAACGCACCCATTGTGGGTCTACATCTGGATGCGCTTCGGTTAATTCTATTGCAATATCAAGAGTATCTGTCCAACGTAAGCCCATGCAGGTCTTCCTTTGCTCAATTTAATCCACTTACTGTATCAAATCTCGGCCGATTCAGAAACTCGATTCATTCAGAAAAAGTACGCTAGACATTCACAATAGAACATTATTTTCTTTATTCTAGAAAATAATTATTCACTCACAGCTCATTCAAAATTAAAACCTTGATGATCAAAATCATCCACTTCTTTAACAATAAAATGGCGAGTTAACATCAGAAAAATCATCATAATATCACTCCTAAATACGGCGCACTAATAACAATCAAACTTGCCACAGTTGCACCAATCAATGCACCAACAATCACGTCACTTGGATAATGTAGCCCCAAAACCATACGTGATAAGGCAATTAACACTGTAAAAGGCATCATAATGAATAGCATTACGGGTTCAATATAGCCAAATACAATAGTTACCATCACCGCATGTAGAGTATGTCCAGATGGAAAACTAAAATGATCCAAAGGACGTTCACCTAAAACAATGACTTGATGAACTTGATAAGGTCTAGGTCGTACGGTTTTATGTTTTAAGAACTTATAGATCCCTGTACCCAATAAACCTGCAACAACCACAAAGAGAAGTTGCAAACCATAGGCAAAACCCTTCTGCAACCAAATCAAAAGCAACATGGTCGCCCAGAATGCGCCATCACCCAAGCGACTCACCACTTTAAAAAAAGTCGCAATGCTTTGGGTATGCGATAAATTATTGAGATACAAACAACCTCTAAGGTCGAGATCGAGCATTTTTATTTTGGTATTTTTTAAATTCATTTTCACTCTCCTCTCATGATTTGAGATGAACTACATCATCAGTCTTGCATTTTGCTTGACCTGATATAACGCTTCTTCGAATTGTTGTACTGGATGCTGCCATCCGATACTTTGTACATTTTTCATTGCTTGCTGCCCCATACGTTTCAGCACAGTATTGTCTGGCAGTTGTAAAACGTGTTGCGTGAGTTGTTGAATATCACCAATCTTACACAACCACCCTGTTTGCGCATGTATGGCGTGAAGCTGTGCGCATGCGTAATCATAGGCAATCACAGGTAAACCACTTGCCATTGCCTCAAGCACCACATTGCCAAAAGTTTCAACTTGGCTTGCGAAGACAAAGACATTGGCACTTGCATAAGCTTCAGCAAGTTGCGTGCCACTTAAACTGCCCATAAAAACAATATGTTCAGCACCCTGCATTTTCTCTAAACGAGCACGGTCTGGACCATCACCAACCAAGACCAATTTCACTTTACGTGATGATTGTTTTCGTAGTGCTAAATATGCATCCATCACCACATTGACTTCTTTTTCAGAAGATAAACGTCCAACATAAATCAGCACTGTGGTATCAGCATCTGCGCCCCATTGCTTTCTTAAGGCTTCTGAATAACGCGTTGATGAAAATCGTGCTGTATCAATGCCACGTCCGACCACGACCAATGGGCAAGTCACACCAAACTCACGCAAGGCAAGTTCAGTATCTCGACTCGGCACACAGGTCAATTGCGTGGCATTGTGGAACCATTTCAAATAGCTTTGGATTGGCTTAACTAAAAAAGCCAAATCAAAGAAACGACTAAACTCTTGAAACTGTGAATGAAAGCCACTTGAAACAGGGATTCGTCGGGTTTTCGCTGCATGAAGTGCCGTAAAACCAAGAGGTCCTTCTGTCACGATATGCACCACATCTGGTGAAAAAGATGAAATTGCCTGAGAAACTTTGAGAAATTGTGGCCAACCAAACTTCATATCAGGATATTTAGGAATGGATTGTCCATTCACCAAACATTCTTTGTTGGGAGAAAAATCAGTACATGTGCTTTTTTGCGCAGGACGAATCAGTAAAATCTTATGTCCTTGCGCTTGCAAGCCTTTACACAATTGCATCAAGGAAAGCGCCACACCATTAATTTCTGGCGGCCACGTCTCTGTGACAATGGCAATTTTTAGACGGGGGCGAGAAAGATCACGAATAAAGTTTTCTTCAATCGTTACGGTTTTTTTCTTATTTTGTTTAAAAAAGAACTTCAAACTTTCTGGAAAATCTTGTTGTTTATATTGCAAGGTGTTCGCGAACGGCTTATTCATACGCTACCTAATCTATTCATTTTGATTATAGATTAGGCAATTTTGTTTACACTTTAATGTTTATTTGATGACAGTTTTTTGAACAATTACTACTCATTAGAAATTTTATTCAGCAATCCATTTTCTACTTGATAAATCTGTCCATTACCAAAATCAATCTGCTGTTTTTCACCATGCAAGTTTGGCAAACCTACTATTTTTTCAAGTTGTGGTGAACGCTGAAATTGTTGAGTTTTAGGATTGTACATCCAATAAATATAGCGTTTATCTTCTACACGTCGACCATTTGATACATCTGAAACAAGTACGTCATAGTAACCATCAAAATTGATATCCATATAACCAATACTATTTGGATAGCCTGTAAAAGCTGTCAATGTTTGTGCCACTGTATTATTGTTTTTATTGATGACATCTATACGCTGCAGCATTTTTCCATAAGGATTCGTGGCATCATTTTGACCATAAAATTTAAAGACAAATACAGGCTTATTGGCGACTTTAAATGCAGGCTCGAACTGTATTGATGTTCCAAATGTATTCTTTTGATCTGACAAAAGCGCTTTAAATAGTCCAGTATTCGCATTAAGCACGCCACTCAATTGATATGTGTCTGTAGAATCTTCACTACTGACCGATTTCAAATTAAGCTGATCACCTTTTTGAGTGCCTTTAAATTTAATTGTTTTATTCTCCACTAAATCATAAAGTTCCGCATGTGGGTTATTAATTCCCGCATAGAGACTCATGAAGTAGCGACCTTCATTGGATTTCACCATACGTTGCATCGAAACACGTACACCTGTGATTGACTGCAAACCCTTTGAATCGGTAATGGTCTGATTTGGAATGTTTTCAGCAAAACTAAAGCATGAAATTGACAATGCAGCCATTGCGACAATAAGTTGAGTTTTCATGTTTCAGCCTCACACATGTTTCATAGAAAATAATGTGTAATTTATCACAAAAATAAAACATCACCCACAAAGTTAAAACTATGCTTTATCCAATTCCAATTTTTAAAGTTTAATCGTGACCACACAAATACTGCTTACATATAGTACATAACTTAATATAAGGATATTTTCATCATAAATATTAATTAGTTATCGTTTTCCTGCCGTAAATTAAAATTCAAAATAGCATAAAATGGTTTTTCATCAATGCTATATAGTTTTTGCCCGTAGAACACCTGCTTAGCGCATTGCCCAAATTGCGAAGGTGTCATTGTCCAATTTTTTTCTGCAATGCCATCCTTGTTCACGTATGAAATAACCTCAAAAGAAGTTGGTCTAGCAACGGGCACACACTGCTTAAAAACCTCAGCTAAAATAGGCCCATAAGAATGATTTAATTGTGAATTAATTTCTGGAGGTAGGCTATTCTCAAAATCAATCGCCTTTTGCTTTAATGTGCTATATTCCAATACATCCACATCCTTAGCCGAAGCAATAAAGGCAATTCCACTAAAGAGTAAAACATTTAAAATTTGTATAATTTTTTTCATAGCATTTCTCATTATCTATTTTCGCAAAATAATATTTCAGCAATATCTTTATAATATATCATCCCATTAAATCAGTCTCATAGCAGCACTGAATTGAATTCGCTACTTTTTCATTTAAAACACACGGTACCCTTTAATCTTAAAAAACCCACTCAATCGAGTAGGTTCTTTAAGATCAAACTAAAACTTAGTTCTTTTCTTTGTCTACGATTTTGTTCGCTTGAATCCTGAGTAGGATCTCCTACGCAAGTGAAGATAATTAACCTGAGTTCGATGAAAATTGTTTAGTTTGCAATCAAATTTTTAAAAGTTGGTTTGCTAGGGTTTAAACAATAAGCGACTACAGCCGACATAATATTCACCATAAAATTATTAACCGAACGATGACGTGAATGATCTATTTGATGCAAATTTTTTAATTGATCATTCACTGTCTCTATCAAACCACGCCGTGATAATAATTGCTTTTCAAATAATGTGTGTGATTCTTTCTGCTTCATATTTCTTCGCGAAGGTGTTAATAATTTTAACCCTCTTGCGATTAAAGCTTCTTTCTTTGTTTTACTTAAATAACCTTTATCT
>NZ_SGSW01000067.1:0-14284 GCF_004209125.1 Acinetobacter sp. WCHAc060033
GAAAGTTACAAAAACTTGCTTCGGCAAGTTTTTGTTTTCTATGCAAATGAATTTAATTTTTAATTAATGTACTCATGAGTATATAAATTGGCACATTTTGTACTATGAGCTTAAAACAAAGTTAGAGTAGATTAGGACGGTGAAAACAAAAAATTAAAGAGGACAGTATGTCATTAAAGGGAAAAACACTATTTATCACGGGTGCAAGTCGTGGTATCGGACGTGAAATTGCATTAAAAGCAGCTCAAGATGGTGCAAATATTGTCATTGCGGCAAAGTCGGCTGAAGAACATCCCAAGCTCGGTGGTTCAATTTATACCGTTGCCAAAGAGGTCGAAGAGGCGGGCGGACAAGCTTTAGCGATTCAACTGGATGTACGTGATCAAGACGCTGTTGCTGTTGCAATGAAGCAAGCCGCAGAGCATTTTGGTGGCATAGATATTCTCATTAATAACGCAGGTGCAATTAAACTGTCGGGTGTGGAATTGCTTGATCCTAATCGTTTTGATTTGATGTATCAGATCAATACTCGTGCGGTGTTGGTGTGTAGCCAAGCGGCTTTACCATATTTAAAGAATAGTGAAAATCCTCATATTCTCAGCCTTTCTCCTCCTTTGAATTTAGATGAAAAGTGGTTTGCGAGTTATGCGCCATACACTATCACCAAATATGGCATGAGTATGTTGACGATCGGAATGAATCAAGAATTTTCGAATTATGGGGTAAGTGTTAATTCATTGTGGCCAAGAACGATTATTGCGACAGCAGCGATTGAGTTTTCATTGGGTGGAAAACAATTGTTTAATCAGGCACGTAAGCCGAATATCATGGCAGATGCGGCTTATGAAATTTTAACAAGTCAGAAACGTGCGATCACAGGGCGTTTGATTATTGATGAAGAGATTTTACGTGAGTCAGGTGTAACCGATTTTTCAGAATATCGTTATGCAGAATCCGAAGAGCAGTTAATGGTGGATCTGTTTGTTAAAGAATAGTTCGGAATGAAATAAATTATATAGTCCCTCTTTTCTTTGCGATTCTCTAGCGATGAGGAAAGAGGGAATTTGAATTGAAAAAAATTACATCTGATATTGGTTTATTTGTTTAAAATCGGTGCATTTAGGCATTGGAAAAAATTCAAAAAAAGGGGAAGATAATCACTTGAATACAAAAAATGTGTGAGATGTTATTTCGTGTTTGAGTTGGATTGTAAGTTACTCAGTATTTTTTACTATATCTATAAATTTAAAAGCGTTTCCGTCGCCGCAGATCATTTGGCGATGAGTCAGCCTACTGTCAGTAATATTCTCAATAAAATTCGTTCACACTATAACGATCCGTTATTTTTACGT
This sequence comes from Acinetobacter sp. WCHAc060033, assembly GCF_004209125.1. NCBI lineage: Bacteria > Pseudomonadati > Pseudomonadota > Gammaproteobacteria > Moraxellales > Moraxellaceae > Acinetobacter > Acinetobacter sp. WCHAc060033. The sequence continues at coordinate 1,353 of NZ_SGSW01000067.1, forward strand.
ATTGGCAATGAAATGGTGCCAACCGAATTATCCAAACAGCTTTATCCGCTGGTCAGTGAAGCTTTAAGCAAAGTCGAAATTATCAATAATTTCAGTGTGGATTTTGATCAAACCGCATCGCAACAACAGTTTACAGTAGCAATGACTGATGTTTCACATCTGGTCTTATTGCCGAAAATTTCCCAATATTTAAAAGAACATGCACCGCATGTAAAACTCAATGTCCGTGCGATTACTTCTGAAACCAGTTATCAAATGGCGAATGGTGAAATTGATCTGGCGATTGGATTTTTACCGCAGTTGGAAAATGGTTTTTATCAACAAAAATTGTTTGAACAGTTTTATGTGGTGATCGCTTCCAAAGATCATCCACGTTTAAATAATCATAGTATTTCGGTTGAGCAATATTTAAATGAATCTCACATTGATATTGATGCAGGCGTAGGGCATTACCATATTGCCAATGAGTTGTTAAATTTAGATTTAAAACGTAATGTGTTGATGCGCATCCCGAGTTATTTGGGTGTTGGATTGGTGGTTCAAGACACTGATTCGATCGCAACAGTGCCGTACTATTTGAGTGAAGTGTTACTTTCACGTGGCAATCTACAGATTCTTCCTGCACCGATTTCATTCCCAACTTATTCAATCAAACAGTATTGGCACATGTCTTGCCATCATAAGACCAGTCACCAATGGTTAAGACATATGTGTTATGAAATTTTCAGTCAGGTCAATTCAATGCCTTTACCGAGTCAGTTATTGAATACACATGAAGCAGAATAATAACTGATGGTTAATTCGGATGAATGATGTTTAATGTTCAAAAAATTAGACAAGATCTTGATTCAGAAATAAATGTAGATGGCAAAGTCTGTAAGCAATATGCGTATGAAATTGAAGAATATGTATTGGAACTAAAAAAATTCCCAAACGAAATTTTTCAGATTTATTTACATCTTCTAGATTCACCAAATTTTTTTCAATTTCATGGAATTTATCATTTTTTCAAACAGTTATACTTTGATTTTGAAAAGCTATCACCATTACAAAAGCAACAGCTCAAAATTAAAATTATCGAGTGTTTACAACATCCTGTTGAAAATAATCTAGAACTTTGGTTGTCTGAAATTATTCAAAACAAATATTAAATCATTGTTGATCTGAACTTATTCCGCTTGTAATTCAGCTTCAGTCAACTTGTCTGGTGTCATGAGTGCTTGATTAACATAAAGTTTAATTAAGCGTTCACGTGAACCGATCGACTTTTGATAATGAGTTGAATTGAGTAGTAATGATGCGCCGTAAGTGATCGTCCAAATATAAGATAAATAATCACGAATCGACATAATACTATTCAGCGATTTCAGATGCGCACCAAATAAGTCTTTAAGTTCCAAAATACGTTGTTCACGGATGGTATATAGTTCTTCGAATAAGTCTTTGAGTTTACGCTCATTATTGGTTAAACGTTCTTCTATGACATGCAATAAAATAGTTCGATTCGAATTGAGCATGTTGTAGAGCATGTATTGTGATACATAGATTTTGATGTCGTGATGATAAGCTTTTGAAATATCTAAAAGTCTTTTTTCATTCAAAATAATCAATTCAAGATAAAGCTGATTTTTGCTTTTAAAATGTTTATAGATTGTCCCTTTGGCAATATCAAGTTCAGCGGCAAGCTCACTTAACGTAATATCCTGATTATTATCTAGTAATAATGTCTCTGCCATGGCTAAAATTTTCTCTTTACGTAGTAGAAAATTTTGTTGGCGAACTGAACTCATCCTATTGTTCCAAACCATTGAAAGCACTGGCTTAGAGTATATCAGCTATTTATTTGTTTCAGTCAAACTATAGTCAATGACCCATAAGAAAATGTTTCAAAATAAAAATACTTATCCAATAATTTAACGTTTTACAAAAAATGAATCTGTTGATTTTTTATTGTCAATGAAAATGAACCTGTGAGATCATTTTATGTAAATATATTTCCATTTTATTTGAATTTGATTTATTGTTTTTTGCAAGTTTTTAAAATTTGAGAATCTTACATTTACCTTGTAATTATTAGGTTATGTGTATATTTTTTTGAATAAATGAATTCTAGGTTAAAGTTGTGTTTAATCTTGGTTTGGGTGGTTTTGTTCAAGTTATTGATATAAATAGTGTTGATGGATATGCAATGCTTTTCAGTATTATTCTTTGAATAAAGAGCAAAAAAGCCAATAGATAAATTGATTTTAATTTAAAAATAAATGACTTTTCACATAGTTTCTTGTGAGAAGCGATTGAAATAGATAATTTTTATATGTGTTTATTTCAATAATGAGTGATTTATACAGCACTTTTCGTTGATCTAGAAAAGAAAAGTTGAGTAACAAGGAAAGCCGAAATGCCGATTTACAATGCGCCACTTAAAGACATGGAATTTATTCTTAATGATGTATTTAAGGCTGATGAGTTTTGGCAAAATACTGAGAATTTAGCTCATCTGGATATGGCGACAGCTAACGCAATTTTGGAAGAAATGGCGAAATTTTCGAAGAATGTCATTCTGGATTTAAACCGTTCGGCAGACGAAGAAGGCGGTGCGCAGTTCAATCAAGGTGTGGTGACTACACCGAAAGGTTTCAAAGAAGCATTTCAACAGTTTGCAGATGGTGGTTGGATTGGTTTAGGGGCAAATGAGAATTTTGGCGGTCAGGGCATGCCAAAAATGCTGACTGTATTGGCAGATGAAATGATCTGGAGTACCAATCCATCATTTATGCTGTATCCACTTTTGACCGTGGGTGCAGGCATGGCGATTGACCAAGCTGCATCAGAGGAACAAAAGGCAACTTATTTACCAAAATTTTATACAGGTGAATGGTCAGGAACAATGTGTCTGACTGAGCCGCACTCAGGTACAGATCTAGGTATTATCAAAACCAAAGCTGAGCCAAATACAGATGGTTCTTATAACATCACGGGAACGAAGATTTTCATTACCAGTGGTGAGCATGATCTGTGTGAAAATATTATTCACCTCGTTTTAGCGAAAACACCTGATGCGCCTGCGGGTTCACGTGGTATTTCACTGTTCATTGTACCGAAGTTCTTGGTGAATGAAGATGGTTCGTTGGGTGAGCGTAATATGTTGAGTGCAGGCTCAATTGAACACAAGATGGGCATTAAAGGTTCAGCAACTTGTGTGATGAATTTTGATGCAGCCAAAGGTTTTCTTGTTGGTAAGGAAAATCAAGGTCTAGCTGCGATGTTTATCATGATGAACTATGAACGTTTGTCGATGGGTATTCAGGGTATTGGTGCATCAGAATATGCGTATCAAAATGCAGCACAGTATGCGACGGATCGTTTGCAGGGTCGTTCGGCTACTGGTGTGAAATCTCCTGAAAAACCAGCGGATTCGATCTTGGTACATGGTGATGTGCGCCGTATGTTGTTGAATGTACGTGCCAATAATGAAGCATCCCGTGCATTTGCAGTCTATGTTGGTCAGCAGCTTGATATTACCAAGTTCTCAAATGATGCCGAAGCAGTACGTAAAGCCAATGATCGTGTCGCGTTATTGACACCGATTGCCAAAGCCTATTTAACGGATAAAGCACTGGATTCTGCACTGGAAGCGCAAATGTGTTTCGGCGGTCATGGTTATATCCGTGAATGGGGCATGGAGCAGTGTATCCGCGACTTACGTATTTCACAGATTTACGAAGGTACAAATGGCGTTCAGGCAATTGATTTGATTGGTCGTAAAACCATTAAGTCGAATGGTACTTTTATTGCGGAATATATTGCGGAGATCCGTGAGTTTGCAGCGTCTATGGATGATGCTTTAAGCATTAAAGCGGCAACTTTAGATGTGTGTCATCAGGTTGAAGTATTGACGCAGTTTATTATTGCACAAGCGGAAACCAATCCTAATTTCTCGAATGCTGTAGCAGTAGACTATTTACATGCTGTTGGCTTGTTGAGCTTCATGTATATGTTTGCACGTATTGCGCAGGCAGCGCAGTCTAAACCTGAAAATTTCTATCAGAATAAGTTGGTTCTGGCGCAGTATTATGTAGCGAAAGTGCTTCCTGATCTGGCTGCTCGTGTTCAGCGTATTCAGGCGGGTGCGGAGTTGGTGATGCAGTTGTCTGAGGATTATTTTACTGCGCAGGCTTGATGAATTTTTCGTGTTAAGCCTTAGTTGAATGGTTTGCATTGCCTCAATTTATATTGAAAAGTTTTCATTGATTTGTGTAGGCGATGCCTAACTTTTGAAGGATCAAAAGTTACAAAAATCCTTTGTTGGACAAAGGGGATATCCATATCACCCTTGTCCAACGGCGACATCCATGTCGCCTAACGCGGTAGCACGACCACGTTTAAATTGATTTAAATAAAGTTAAACATTAGATAGCTTTATTAATCAGTAGATTGGGTGAAATAGAATTTTCTGGACAGTTTTGAGTCAATACGCTGACTCAGAATTCACAACAAAATTGAAAATAGATGGAACAGGTAGATAACAATGATCGTGATTGTAGAAGCAGTACGTACCGCAATGGGCGGTTTTCAGGGTGCATTATCGGCATGTACAGCACCTGATCTGGGTGCAGTGGCAATTAAACAAGCAGTTGCTCGTGCAGGTTTACAGCCGACAGATATTGATGAAGTAATTTTTGGTTGTGTACTTCCTGCGGGTTTAAAGCAAGGTCCTGCACGTCAGGCAATGCGTCAGGCGGGTTTGCCTGATACAACAGGTGCAACCACGATCAATAAAATCTGTGGTTCAGGCATGAAAGCAGTCATGCAGGCAGCCGATGCAATCAAAGCAGGTTCTGCAAGTATCGTGGTCGCAGGTGGTATGGAGTCAATGTCCAATGCGCCGTATTTACTCGATAAAGCCCGTGCAGGCTACCGCATGGGACATGGCAAAGTCACAGATCACATGTTTCAGGAAGGTCTGGAAGATGCTGAAACAGGTTTGTCGATGGGCATTCTTGCTCAGGAAATGGCAGATAAAAAAGGCTATACCCGTGAACAGCAGGATGCTTATGCCATCAGCTCTTTAAATAAAGCCGTTGAAGCAGTCAATAATGGTTATTTCAAAGCAGAGATCGTACCTGTCACTGTGTCATCTCGTAAAGGTGATGTGGTTGTTGAGCAGGATGAACAGCCTTTAAATGCCAAAGCAGACAAAATTCCAACTCTACGTCCTGCATTTAAAAAAGACGGCACAATCACAGCTGCCAATGCCAGTTCTATTTCAGATGGTGCATCAGCACTTATTGTGACTTCAGAACAAATCGCAGCAGAGCGTGGCTTAAAACCACTTGCAAAAGTTGTGGCATACGCAACCAATTCACAGCATCCATCTGAGTTTACCATTGCCCCTGTAGGCGCGATTGACAAAGTGTTGAAGCAAACAGGTTGGGCTGTTGAAGATGTTGATCTTTGGGAAGTGAACGAAGCCTTTGCTATGGTGGCGATGCTCGCAATAGATGGTTTTAATTTAGACCGTGAAAAAGTCAATATCAATGGTGGTGCATGTGCGCTTGGTCATCCACTTGGTTCTTCTGGCTCTCGTATCATCGTGACTTTGATTCATGCTTTAAAACGCACAGGCGGTAAAAAAGGCATTGCATCATTGTGTATCGGTGGTGGTGAAGCAACTGCGATTGCGATTGAACTGGTTTAATTTTTCAATCCCTTGCTTAATTTTTAAAATTTGATTACTCAAGATTGACCAACATCCTTGTGCGCAAGGGTGTTGGATTGTTGCATGCTGTATTTTTATTTTTTGCTGTTTTTAGCTATATTTTGAGATTTTTTAAATGATTAACGGTTTAGAGCGTATTCGCTGTGCAGCTTTGCACGAGAAAGTCATGTCTGTAGAAAAGGCAATTGAACTCATTCGAGACGGTGATGTCGTGGGGATGAGTGGTTTTGGTGGTGCAGGGGAAGCGAAAACTGTTCCGCTGGCTTTGGCGGATCATGCGCAGAATCATCCGATGAAAATTACTTTGGCGACAGGTGCGAGTCTGGGGAATCGCATTGATGGTCGTTTGAGTGATGCGCATGCTTTGGAGCGTCGTTATCCTTATCAAGCCGATCCGACATTACGCAAAGCCATTAACAATGGTGAGGTAATGTATATCGATCAGCATTTGTCAGAACTTGCCGATAATATTCGCCATAAAAACCTCCCTAAAATTAATGTCGCGGTGATCGCTGCGACTGCAATTACCGAAGATGGACAAATTATTCCGACAGGTTCATGTGGCAACTCTGCAAACTTTGTTGAAATGGCTGATCATGTGATCGTTGAAATCGACAATACCATCAGCCCTGTACTTGAAGGTGTGCATGATATTTATGTGCCCAAAGCACGTCCAAATCGTGGTCCAATTCCACTGACTCAAGCGGGTGATCGAATCGGAACTATCGGTATCAATGTCGATCCTAGCAAAATCTCAGCGATTGTGATCAATGATTTGCCTGACACTTCATTTAAAATGGATGAGGCAGATGATGAAACTCTTGCGATTGCCAAACATTTGGTTCACTTCTTTGAAAATGAAGTGGCTGTGGGACGTTTACCTGAGAATTTAGGACCACTACAGTCTGGTGTAGGCTCGATTGCCAATGCTGTTTTTGCAGGTTTTGAGCATTCTGATTTTCATGATCTAGAAATGTATTCTGAGGTTCTACAGGACTGTACATTCCAGTTGATTGATTCAGGAAAAATGAAGTTTGCTTCGGGCAGTTCAATGACCTTGTCGGATGATTGTGCCAAACGTGTAATGAATAATTTTGAGCAATACAAAGACAAAATCGTCATGCGTCCGCAGGAGTTGTCGAATAATCCTGAAATTATTCGTCGTTTAGGCATCATTGCCATTAACACGGCACTTGAGTTTGATATTTATGGCAATGTCAATTCAACCCATGTGACGGGTACCAAAATGATGAATGGAATCGGTGGTTCAGGTGACTTTACTCGTCATGCACATTTAGCCATTTTCGTGACCAAATCCATTGCCAAAGGTGGTGCAATTTCTTCGGTTGTACCGATGGTGAGCCATTGTGATCACGCTGAACATGATATTGATGTTTTAGTCACAGAGCAGGGCTTGGCGGATTTGCGTGGTCTTGCGCCACGTGAGCGTGCTTTGAAAATTATAGAGAAATGTGCACATCCAAGTTATAAGGCTGATTTGTTGAGCTATTTCAATCGTGCATGTGCATTGGGTGGTCAAACGCCACATGTATTGCGTGAAGCATTGGCCTGGCATGCGCAGTTTGAAGAAACGGGCAGTATGAAGTCAGCATAATGATTTTATAATGAGCATAAAAAAACCTGATCATGAGATCAGGTTTTTGCTGTTTAGAAGAATATTTCTATTCTACAAAACTTAGTCAGCACGACGCCAAATCGTACCTTGACGGGTATCTTCCAAAACCACACCTTGATCAAGCAAAGACTGACGAATTTCATCGGCTTTGGCGAAGTCTTTGCCTTTTTTCGCATCAACACGTTGTTGGATCAAATCCGCAATTTGTTCTTCAGTTAAGCCTAAAGCTTCTTGTCCAATATCAGATTTTAAGAAGTCTTCAACATCATGTTGTACTAAACCTAAAATATTGGTCATGTGGCGCAAAGTAGAATAATAAATTGCAGATTGCTCAGCATTTTCTTCTTTAACCGCACGATTGAGTTCTTTATTCACTTCAAATAACACAGCAATGGCTTCAGGTGTATTGAAATCATCACACATTGCATTGTTAAAACGTTCAATCAAATCGCTATCTAAAGTTTCAACGGTTTTTTCACCATAGGCTTGTTGATAGGTTTTAAAAGAATTATAAAAACGAGAAAGGGTATTCTTCGCTTCTTTTAATGCAACATCCGAGTAATTCACTGGGCTACGATAGTGTGAAGAAACAATAAAATAGCGCACTACTTCAGGATGGAATTTCTCAATCACATCGCGAATAGTAAAGAAATTGCCTAAAGATTTAGACATTTTTTCACCATCAACATTGATGAAGCCTGCATGCATCCAATAATTTACATATTGTTCGCCAGTCGAAGCTTCCGATTGCGCAATTTCATTTTCATGATGTGGAAATGTTAAGTCTGCACCACCGCCATGAATATCGAAATGATTACCTAAGCAGCATGTCGACATCGCAGAACATTCAATATGCCAACCTGGACGACCATTGCCCCAAGGTGAAGCCCAAGCAGGTTCATTTTCTTTGGCATGTTTCCACAGTACGAAGTCAAATGGATGTTTTTTCTCAACTTCTACATCGACACGTTCCGATGCACCCGCTTGCATATCTTCAAGTTTACGACCTGAAAGACGACCATATTTTGCAAATTTTTCAACTTCAAAATAGACATCACCATTTTCAGATGGATACGCCGTGCCTTTATTCACCAAATCGCCAATCATGCTTTGCATTTGATCAATATAATCAGTCGCGCGAGGTGCTTCATCCGGTGGGATACAACCTAATTTTGCGAAATCCTCATTCATTGCGTCGATGAAGCGCTCAGTCAGTTGAGAAATGGTTTCACCATTTTCATTGGCACGTTTAATGATTTTGTCGTCTATATCTGTGATATTGCGAACGTATTTAACTTTCCAACCTTGACTACGAAGGAAACGGTTGATGTAGTCAAATGCAACCACTGTACGTGCATGTCCAATATGACAGTAGTCATAGACTGTCATACCACACACATACATGTCGATATGTCCTTCTTTACGTGGAACAAATTCAACTTTTTTACGTTGTTCTGAATTATAAAGAACGAATGGTTGCATAGGTCTTCTAAGTGCTTCTATATAAGGGTGGTTTATCTTAACCTAAGCATTTTTATTCATAAAGTTAAAATCAAAATAAAGATGGGTTTTCGAATGTTTTATATTTCAAACGTATTTGATTTCTGTAACAAAGGTATTCATCGCTTTTAATTTTTGAAGCCAAGCAGGTATTGTTTTTGAAATTCACAGGACTAGATCTAATTTGTAATTTCTTCATCAAGATAGAAATTCTGTACAATTCGTGAAAACTTAAACATTTAACAAAGCAGTCTATTGTATTGCTATGCTAAAATATGAAGAATATTCCATTCGATATTCAAAACTCTGCTTAGAGTTAAGGTTAGCCCATTTTGAATCCTGAAAATATGCCGAACCAAGTTGATTTCCAAAAAGTAGCTTTGGAAACCTTGCGCATTGAAGAACAAGCTTTAGAAATTCTCGCAACCCAGATTGACGAGCGTTTTGATCATGCATGCCAAATCATTTTGCAGTGCAAAGGTCGCCTTGTAATTACAGGTATGGGCAAGTCGGGACATATCGGACGCAAAATGGCAGCAACTTTTGCCTCAACAGGTACACCATCATTCTTTATGCATCCTGGTGAAGCAGGGCATGGTGACTTGGGGATGTTGGTTAAAGGTGATGTACTAATCGCAATTTCAAACTCTGGAAAGAGTGATGAAATTATGATGCTGATGCCACTGATTAAACATTTAGAAGTACCTTTAATTACCATTAGTGGTGATGATAAAGGTCCAATGCCACAGAATGCAGATGTTGCATTGACACTCGGAAATATCAAAGAAGCATGTCCTTTGGGATTAGCGCCAACATCGAGTACAACTGCGACTTTAGCGTTGGGTGATGCATTGGCTGTAGCATTACTAGATGCACGTGGTTTTACTGCTGACGATTTTGCAATGTCACATCCTGCTGGTGCTTTGGGTAAACGATTGTTGTTGCATGTAAAACATTTGATGCATACAGGAAATGATTTGCCAAAAGTACATCCTGATACACCGATGAATAAAGTATTGTACGAAATTTCAAATAAACGCTTAGGTTTAACCACGATTGTGGACGAAAATGACACATTATTGGGTATTTTTACCGACGGTGATTTACGTCGTTTGATTGATAAACAACAAGGTTTTGATGTCAATCAAGCTGTGTCGCAAGTGATGGTAAAAAATCCTTCAACTATTTCTAAAGAAGCACGTGCAGTTGAGGCTTTAGAGAAAATGAATGACAAAAAAATTAACCAATTTATTGTTGTAGATGATGCTAATAAAGTGATTGGTGTCATTAGTATGCATGACCTGATTCAAGCTGGAGTAAATTAATCAATGGCTTCTTATGTTTTACTGGAACAAGCGCGTCATATTGAAGCATTGGTTTTAGATGTAGATGGTATTTTAAGTGATGGTTTTGTAACTTTGACCAATACCGGTGATGAAATTAAATCATTCGATATTCGTGATGGTTTAGGCATGAAGTTGGTGCAAAAATCTGGCATCAAAGTCATCATCATCACAGGTCGTAAAAGCAATATTGTTGAAAAACGTATGGCTGACTTAGGTGTCGATTTAGTTTTTCAAGGTCGTGAAGATAAAGGTGTTGCGTTACGTGAAGCATGTGCGCAATTTGGTTTAGACCCAGAAGATTGTTTGTATATGGGTGATGACTGGCCTGATCTTTCTGCATTTGCAATTGCTGGGATGAAAGTAACAGTACCGAATGGACATGTAGAAGTACGTAAACGTGCAGATTTAGTCACTCAAGCAATGGGTGGGCGTGGTGCAGTACGTGAAGTTTGCGATATGTTACTGATGGCAAAAGGCACTTACCAAGAACTACTTGAAAAATATACAGCTATACCGCATTAATAGCTTATTCAAATGATCAAATGTTGAATGTAATTTATGGACACTAAGGTTTTATATGTCACAGCTGTTGCCATTGCGGCAATCGGTGGTGGCTATTACTATTACAGCGGAAGCGGCAAAAAGTTGGATGTAGATTCATCTCAAAGCATGAAATATTCTGCTGAAGGTATCCAATTAGTTCAAACTGATGAAAAAGGTAACTTGCATGTGCGAGCGCATGTTGATCATTTGGAACAGGATTTACAAAGAAAAACTTCGCAACTGAGTAATTTAAATGCATCTATGTTTCAAAACAATCAAGTTGATTCAACTTTTTTTGCAAAAGAAGCAAGAGGCTTTAATGATAATGAAAAGGTTATTTTAACAGGTGATGTTAAAGCGACTAAAATTGGTGATGGCGGAACGATGGTATTTCTCACAGATGAGTTGACGGGTTATCCTAAGCAACGTTTGTTTGAAACAAATCACCAAGTGACTGTTAATGCACCAGATGCAGAGTTTATCAGCCAAGGTTTAAAAGCGGATTTAAATCAAGGTCAATATGAGTTTGCACATATTCGAGGAAAGTATGTACCTAATTAAGCCATTTTCGATTCAAAACTCTTTCCTAAAAAAAGCAATTTGTACTGTTGGTTTGATGTGTTTTTCAGTGGCGTCATTTGCGCTACCATCAGACCGTAACCAACCGATTTCATTGGTTGCAGATAAAGCAACGTATAATGAACGTACTGGTGTAACGACGTATTCTGGTAATGTGATTATTGAACAAGGGACAATGAAGTTACAAGCGGCTTCAATTGTTGCTCAACTTAATAAAAATAAACAGATTAGTACGATTACGGCAACGGGTTCACCTGCGAAATTTCAGCAACAAGTGGATACTGCGAAAGGTATTGCCCGTGGTGAAGCGCAGAAAATTATTTACAATGCTGAAACAGGTATTTTGAACTTGGTGGGTAATGCTTATCTTTATCAAAATGGCGCGAGTATTCGTAGTAATACTTTACGATATAGCATGAATAAAGGTGATATTGAGGCTTCTGGTAGTTCAAATGAAACAGGATCACCAAAAGGTCGTGTGCAAATCATTATTCCGCCAAACAGTACCAAGTCATTCCCTGGGGTGCGTGATTAATGCAAGCTGAGAATCAAGTACAGACATTGTGTATCAAACACCTAGCTAAAGTGTATAGTAAGCGCTGGGTGGTGAAAGATGTTTCTTTTACAATGCAAAGTGGGCAGATTGTAGGACTACTTGGGCCAAATGGTGCGGGTAAAACCACCAGCTTTTATATGGTGGTCGGTTTGGTTCGCATGGATAAGGGTGAAATTCATTTAGATGATGAAGATATTTCAGACTTGGCGATGCACCAGCGTGCGCGGAAAGGGATTGGTTATTTACCACAAGAAGCCTCAATTTTTAGAAAGTTGACCATTGCTGAAAATATCATGGCAATTCTTGAAACACGTAAAGACCTAGATAAACAACAACGTCAACAACGTCTTAAAGAGCTTTTGGAAGATTTTAAAATCTCGCATATTAAAGACTCTTTAGGCATGAGTGTTTCTGGTGGTGAGCGACGTCGTGCTGAAATTGCACGAGCTTTGGCAGCTGATCCGAAATTTATGCTTTTGGATGAACCCTTTGCAGGGGTTGATCCGATCTCTGTCGGAGATATTAAGGATATTATTCGTCAGCTCAAAGGGCGTGGTATCGGTGTTCTCATTACAGACCATAATGTACGTGAAACTCTTGCAATTTGTGAACACGCATATATTGTTAGTGAAGGTGCTGTCATTGCAGAAGGAACACCTGAAGAAGTCTTAGCCAATGAAACAGTACGAGAAGTGTATTTGGGTGATGATTTCACTGTATAAGTGGATTTGGTTGAATAGAAAAAGGTGAAGCAAATGCTTCGCCTTTTTTATTTGATTTTTTGTTTATAGAGAAGAATTAAGGTATGAGCATAACTGATGATGTCGTATTCATGGGGTTTATTATTTAGATACACATTTGCTTTAAAAATAAACAATTGTGATTTTTTAGTTTAGATAATACCCATAAGTTCTAGATGGTTTTTTATGCAGATTAAAAATTAGACAGAGTGGAGGTTTGGCTTAATCTGTCATTGTCTAAAGACTCAGTTTGTTTAGATAATATTTATAAATTCAAAATATTAATAATAATCATATTTTATTATTTAAATAA
>NZ_SGSW01000068.1:0-13538 GCF_004209125.1 Acinetobacter sp. WCHAc060033
ATTGGGTAACAAGCCTTGCATACAGCCTCGTATTGCTTATGCATTCCTGTTTTTTTGTTTTCTTCATTCGATGGTAGAAAAACTCATCATCTAACGGGTAGTAGTCCTCGCAATATTTACAAAGCTTTTCTTTTCCAAGCTCTGTGAATATGTACATTGGTTTTTTAGAATCTTTCATGCTGCTGCACCTCTGCCCTTAGGCTTAAAACCAACGTCAGCAAGATATGATTTCCAATTTTGAAGTTCATTCGGGTCTGAAAGTTTTGCAGCAATGCGACCTGCTAAGTTTTCGTATGACTCACCCGCAGTGCTGTACTTGCTAATCACTTCAGGATGGTGAGCAAGTTTGTTGGCAAACGCGTAGATCTGCTGCGGTGATGAAAAAGTTAGAAATTCAGAATGACCATTGGCTTTCCCGTTGTCTGCCTTGTCGTATTTGTGTCGGTTTCTCAAAAGCGTGTCTGCAAAATGGAAAATCAAAAGATCATCACAAAGATTCTTGTCAGCATTGAAAAGTTCGAAAGCACGTTTTTCGCGCTCAAACCAACTTGCTTCGATAATCGACTTTGGCACCACCGTGGGATCTGCTTGATCTAATTCCAAACGAAGTTTTTTCAAACAAAGCCAGTCTTTTTTATTTTTAGATTCTAATGGGAGATTCATTGGGAGATTCTGTGTCCCAAAATTGGTACTGGTTGCGGTACCAATTTTGGGACTAGTTCCCGTTCCAATATTGGTACTAGTACCATTTTTGGAACTAGTACCTAAATGAACACTAGTACCATTTTCGGTACTAGTCCCATTTTTGGTACTGGTATCTGGACAATCTTCACGTCCAAATACACCAATTAACTGATAGACTTTTACGCCATTTCCTTTAATTTCACCCGTAAATTTGATGAACTTTTTGAGTTCAAGTTCATCTAAAACTTTAATGATCGTTTTGCGATTTAAGGTCGTGTCTTTCTCTAATCGCTTAATGCTAGGAAAGCATTTATGATCATCCCCAGCTCGGTCAGCAAGCGCTAAAAGTACAAGTCTTTCACTTGCACCTGAAACTGTTGCTTTCCATGCCCATACGGTTGCGTCAAGGCTCATAACTCACCTGCCTTCATAAAACAGAACCAATGTGTATTTGCACGTTTACCACTTGGATGCCCAATAAATGGTTTTTGATCAGTAAGTTTTAAAATTTCAGAAACCTTAATCTGTGTTTCGTTCCACTTGAAAATCAGCACACCGTTAGGTTTTAAAATTCGAAAACATTCGAAAAAACCTTGTTTTAAATCATCTTTCCAATTTTGATTAAGCTTTCCGTATTTGAGTGCTAACCAGCTTTTTTCGCCCGCATGAACTAAATGAGGTGGATCAAAAATAACGGCATGAAATGAATTAGATTCAAATGGAATATTCCGAAAATCCATCTGAATATCAGGATTGATCTCTAAAGAGCGACCATCGCATAAAATGTGGCTTTCTCTACGAATATCGCAATAAGTCACATCTTTGTTTTCACGATCAAAATGAAACATTCGAGAACCACAACAGACATCAATAATTCTTGTCATGCCTCACCCACCTCTTCATTCATTTGAATGAAACGACCATATTTAGAAATCTTTTCAGAACGCAATAAACTGCCAATAACTTCACCGGCTTGCCAAATTGTAAGCCTGTGTTCATTCATTAAGGTTTCCATAAATTCTTGCTGAAGAACCATTGCATTCTTTTCATCACGTTTGATTTTGCGTAAATTCGCACGGCGAACATCAAGCATTGAATCCAATGATTTCAATGCAGGTTCATACCATGATTGAGTCCACTGGATTTGTTTATGCTCTGGTGCTTTTTGGAAATGTTGATTTGTAGTCATGAAACCTCCGCTTGTGATAATTCAGCATCTGTTAAACGACGATTAGCTTGAATTTCTGCTGTTGAGGCTAGGCGGATTTCATCAATATGAGCCATTTCGCCATCTTCTGCATATGGTTCACCGATATAGCAATAATCAGGATGTACTGTGCTGTATATTGCAAAAACATATAGCGTGTCATCATCACCAGATATTTTTACAATCAAGTCATCCATCTTGAATGCAGTTTTTACATAAGCACGATCAGGTGCCACACCCGATTCAAACTCTCTTTTTTCAATTTCACGTACTAGACAAGTTTTACACTGTTCGTTTTTAAACTCGGTGCATTTGCCCTTACATGAGTGTTGTGATAAATTTGTTTCCATATTCAATCCTTGTTAACGTTTTGAATTGCCGAAAAGTCTGAGCTGCAATCTCAGGCTTTTTCTATTTCTACAGCTGCTGTATATCTCTGCATTTGTTTTAATGCCGCTTGATCTGCTGCCTTAGCAAGATCAATAATTTGATTAAATATGTTGTGAATTTCCTCATATTCTTGTGGTGTAACCACACCATCTTCATATGCTTCATAAACCTTGGCATTTGCTTGGCCTGTAGTTATGTTTTGCTGCATCATTGCTTCAAAAATTGATAATTCACGATGCTTTTCACCTGCCCCACCTACGGGTACCAATGCATGCCCCATCAAATGAGCCCAACTTCTCAACACTTCGACATTGCCTGTAAACAGCATCATTGCTTCAAATTTTTTTAAGCTCGGAAAATAGTCCATATTCGGATTGCCATAGTTGAGGATAGTTTTTTGAGAATCCCCTACTGCTTCACCAATTTGGGTGGCGTCAATACCTGGTGATTGGTGCACCATTTTCCAAAGCGCAGTTTTCGTTTGCTTATTTAGTTCCATTTGTGAATCCTTGAATTTATTCACATTTACTTGCATATGAATTTTGATAAATAATTAATCAGGCACTAAGGGCTTGATTGCGTACGTAATCGAAATCAACATCTGGGCATAAGTCATCGCATGGCACACAACCTTTGCTTTCCCTATCAATTTTGATGGCAAGAGCTGCACCACATTTTCGGTTGCCGTACATAACAAGCTTTAAATAACCAAGTGACGTATCGCATTTGCTAGCAAATGCTTCCCTTTCTTCATCTGAAGGGAAACTTTTTAAGTAGCTAATTAGCGACTGAATTTGAATCTTCATTGCTAATCCTAATGACAAATAGATTATCATTAAATTTATCATTTGATAATCAAGAATGCAATAGTGAAATTAGCGTAAATATTTCTAAGTTGTTATCATTTGATAAATCGGTGTGTATGAATTTTTTAGCCATGAATGTAAAGGAAGTAAGACGTAATAACTTGCGTAACCTAATTGACGCTTATTTAAGTAATAAAACTTATGAGCTCCAAGAAGACTTTGCTTTGGCTGTAGGTATTGATAAATCATATTTATCACAGATGCTTATGGAGCCTGAACAAAAAGGTGCTAGAGGCGTAAGTGAAGCAAAAGCAAGACAAATTGAGGAAAAACTTTCACTTGAATCTGGATACTTAGATAGATTTGAGCCAGATAGCCCTTTCGGATCTAGTGAAATAGAATCAGGTATATTAAGGCCTAAAGATAAAGGACTTGAAAATTCAAACTATGTCATAGTCCCAGTGTTTGATGTTAAGGCAGCTTGTGGATCAGGCTATACAAATCAAAATGAACTTATGAAAGGTGGTCTTGTATTTAAAGAATCTTTCCTAAGGCGTGTTGGAATTTCTCCGAAATTCGGGGATTCTGGAATAATTACAGGAGATGGTGAAAGTATGTCACCGACGCTCAATCATGATGATTCAGTTTTGGTTGATCTAAAAATTAAAAGCCTTGATGATGTTGTAAGTGGCAAAGTTTATGCCTTCGTAGCTAATAAAGAATTGCGTATAAAGCGACTTTTCAAAAATGTTAATGGTAGCCTTCGGATTTCTTCAGACAATAATGATAAAACAACTTATCCTGATGAAATCATTGATGTAAATGATCTTCATGTTATTCAAATATGCGGACGCATCAAATGGCGTGGTGGAGAACTTTAAAACCTGTTAAGAACTATTACAAATTTAAACCCGATTTATATCGGGTTTTTTATTACCTTAATTATCATTAATTTATCAAAACATAACTTAATATTGATAATTTATTTATCATTTGCTATTGCTATGTAATTTATCTTTTGATAATTTAATTATCACTAGATAGCAAAAAGCCCTAACCAACTCTCACACCGATCAGGGCTATTTACATTAACGAGGCAATTATGAATGCAAAACTCAATCCAATCAATCCCGCTGTTACACATGGTGTACAGCCTTTTGGCTTTATTAAAGTCGCAGCACTTGCGGGCTTATTCACTACAGGTGTTATTGCATTCGCATATAACCCTGATGCAGCCGAATACAGACCGCCTGTGACGATTCCCGCCATCGCCCCATCTAACTATGAAGTTCAGACTCTGAAATTGGATTCTGATCATTCGGGTACAGGTTTAATCAGACTTGATGATTTCATTCTAAAAGTTGGTTTCGACTTTGAACAATACCCTGTCGATTACGGCGTTCCAAGTGCTAAAAACATAGAAATCGAAGTTTCAAACCTTGCCATTGATGACGTCAAGTCTATCTACGGCGCTGAATTTAATGACTTCACTGTTGATGCTGACCATCGTGCGATCAATCAATTAATCGCTGGCTACATCATGCGTAACAAGTTGGTGGAGGCGATCTAATGTCTAACAATAAATACGAACTCCTTGATAACGACACAATTACAACTCCATCTGGCCGAGTCTTAAAACGTATTCGCGCATTAGTTGCTATTGGTTTGCTTGTGTCACCTGGCGAGCTTGGCGGATATATTGAATCGGAAGAAAATCTTTCTTGTGATGACAACGCTTGGGTTTCTGGCAACGCTCGGGTTTCTGGCAACGCTCGGGTTTTTGGCAACGCTCGGGTTTCTGGCGATGCTCGGGTTTATGGCGACGCTTGGGTTTCTGGCAACGCTCAGGTTTCTGGCGACGCTTGGGTTTCTGGCAACGCTCAGGTTTCTGGCGATGCTTGGGTTTCTGGCAACGCTCAGGTTTCTGGCGATGCTCGGGTTTCTGGCAACGCTCAGGTTTCTGGCGATGCTCGGGTTTATGGCGACGCTTGGGTTGAACAGCGCACTGACATATTTTGGATTTCAATTATTGGAAGTGAAAACGGCACATACACCGCATTTAAAAATAAAGATGGCGGAATTTCTGTAAATCGTGGTTGCTTTAACGGAACTCTTGAGCAGTTTACAGATGCTGTTAATGACAAACATAAAGGTCAAATTCACAGTGAATACCAGCTTGTTATTGAGTTAACAAAACTTCGTTTAAGTGTGGAGGTAATCTAATGAATCTACTCACCAAACCCACTTTCTTCTGCCAATTCGACAGTGAAACGTCACAAGGTGCTCGTTACCGTGTGGGCATTGAAAAGCCTACTTTCTATGTTTTGAAGCCGAAAGTTAAAAAAGATTTTGCTCTTAAAGGCTTTCAGCAAAAGTACGATTTGTATCGTGAATATCCGAATACTTTGTTCAAGATCCAAGATAACAAAGTATCAGCAAAGTTGAATGCGATGATTTCTAAAGCTGTAAATGCTAAATCAAATTCAGATCACTTTGAAACGCTAAATAGTATTGGCTACTTTGAGCGTCCTCGTTTCTCACCAAACCAACGCATTGCTTATAACAACGCTTTGTTCAACGCTTAGGAGTGGATTAAATGGATATTCTTAATTCTGCTGCAGCACTTGAAGCAATCAATAATGGCTTTATTGTGTTATGTCGTAAAGTTGGTGATGATTCTGAGTTTCTAAGCTTAGAGCGTTTTTCAGCAGACATATTTTGCAAACAGGATCATGAATTCCAAATCCAACAAAAATTTATGAAAATTGGATCAAAAATAATAGAGACACCTGAATCGGTTGCTTCTGAAGAATTGCTTAAAAAAGGTGTGATTTACTTTGCACCAAATTTATTAAATTCGGATCACCCAAGCGAAATACCAAACACTCCAAAAAATGAGCAAGTATTGCGCAATCTTATTCATCAAAAATTACTGCACTATTCAGTAGAAAATGCTGTCCTTCATTGCAAAGCCTTGATTGAGATTAACGGAGGTTCTTTAGATTTATGCGAACCTATTGTTGTGAAAAAACGTGAACGCAAGGAAAAAGTATCCAAAGCTGAAACAGTAAATACAGATAAGTCCGATGTATTGATTGGTGATGTTTCATCTGATCACGGCGAAACCAAAACCAATGAGGTTGTAGCAAATGACCTTTTTGATCATACAGATCAGGTAGAAGATGGGGTGCTTAAAAAAACTGATTCAACACCAGTTAAAGCGACAAAAGCTGAAGGACCTAAAGTTGCTGATTCCATTGATGCCAAAATTGAGCATACCAACCAATCTGATAAATGCTCGCAATACATAAGCAAAATCAATAGTGCTAATGCTGAGTTAGCAAAAACACTTGAACGCATAGAAACTGAGGTTTCACACGACTTAAACTTACCTGTTTTAAGTAAAAATAACTTAATCTCCATTCTGCAAAATAATATTCAAACTGTTGAATATGCAGAATACGAAACTATGCTGAATTTTCTTTTAAATCAGATCAGCACAGCAGACACACCAAAAGCAATCAACTCACTTGTTAAACACACAACAAAATGGACGTCTGAACAGCGCGCACCTCTTTTAAGTGCTATGCATAAGCGTCTTGCTGAATTAAACCCAATTGAAAGCTCTGAATCTACATTCATGTCAAGAATCAGTAAATCTAAAACCGTAGCTGAACTAGATAATATCTATTCCGAAGTTAAAAACCTAGATCCTGAAGTTCATGAACGATTAGCTAACTATATGAACCAAAAGCGTGTAGACATTGACGCTCAAATGTTGAGTTAAGCCATTATGAAATTTAAATATTCAACAATTACTCGAACACTTACAGTCACTGGCAAAAAGATGACACACATTTTTGACAATGTTTCATTATCTGAAATTAATGATTTGATTGATAACGCAAAGTCCAAAGAAGCAAATTGGAGAGCAAAGTCATGAAAACTCCTGAATTTGAACTTAAGGATTGAGCTTATGACCAATGAAATCACTGAAGCTCTTTTGGAACTTGGACTTACAGCTGTTGACTGGGTAAGTGCTACACGTTTTGCCGAACTCACAGGAATTGAAGAGGCTAAATTAACATATCGTCGGAAGCACTGGCCAGAAGATCTGGCGTGGGCAAAACAGGACGGAAATATCTATTATTCTATAAAAGGTTACAATCAATGGCTAACGGATCAAGCACGAAGTCGCTACCTCAAGGCGTGCGGCTCAGAAACGGAGCAATCCAAATCTACTTTGAACGCAACAAGCAAAAGTACAACATCACACTTCCGCACCCCGCAAGCGCGGAAGGTATTAGCGCAGCCAGTAAAATTAGAGATCAGCTAATCACAAAGGCTCAGTGGGGTATTCTTACTGAGCACGATATTGCAAAAGCAAGAGGTGAATCAGTTGATGAGCAGTATGTTATTGTTGGTGATGGTGTGCTGTTTCAGGAAGTTGCACAGAAATACTTGAAACATTGTGAAAGCAACTTAGATACAAAAAAAGGATATCGTAATATTTTACAAAAACACTGGATGCCATATTTTGCTTTAATGCCTATCCACAAAATTACTACTGAGGATATTAAAGACATTATTTTAGAAGAAGACTTTCAGACAGCAAAGACTTTAAATAATTGCTTAATACCATTACGTGGAGTATTTGCAGCTGCTGTTGAAAGTAAATATATCACTGAAAATCCAATACAGAATATTCGAAATAAAAAGGTTCAAATTGATATTCCAGATCCATTTTCACGTGAAGAAATGAGTGCCCTACTATCTTGGCTGAACACTAATTTAAAAGGCAAAGATCATTTCTATTATTGGTACTACGAATTAGCATTTTGGTGTGGTTGTCGACCTTCTGAACTCATTGCTCTCAGATGGTCAGATATTGACTGGTTTAACGGTACCATGCGTATCAGTAAAAGCCGTGTTCGTGGTGTTGAAAAAAATGTAACAAAGACTCATACAGCGCGTGAAGTTTATTTAAATGACAGATCAAAGATAGCTTTAAAAGCAATTCAAGAACTCAATCTGCAAAATGACTATGTAATGATCTGCCCTGAAACCAGTGAACCATTTTTTAATGAAAAACCACCACGTATTAGACTAGTGGAGGCGATGAAGAGCTGTATGATTCGTCACAGACCAGCTTATAATGCTCGGCATACATACGCTACAATGTTGCTCATGGATGGTGTAAATCCTGTTTTTGTTGCAGATCAACTCGGACATAGCTTGCAGATGCTTATTAAACGTTATGCTAAGTGGATACACGGCGATAAAAACAAAATTGAAATGGCTAAATTAAATACTAAATAAATGGTTTTTAAACATTAAAATCCACATTTAAAGTGGATTTTTTTTGCCTCAAATTTGACAGGATTTTTGACAGGCTGATTTGAAAAACTATGATAGACTATAAAAGTTAACCACCCTAAACCATTGATTTAATTAAGAGTAAATTTAATAAAGTATGATTGATTGTTAATGTTTCGGGTTCAACTCCCGCCATCTCCACCAAAATTCAATTCAGAGATGTTCGACTGAATGTAAAAAAGCCTTTAAACTCAATGTTTAAAGGCTTTTTTATTGGCTCTACTGTCCGACCTTATCCGAAGCTATTTGACCCAAACTTTGCTCTCATCGGGTAATTATTGGGAAAATTTACCCACGAACTACCACTACTACAAATGGGTAAAACTTATGGCTCTTACTGATAACGAATGCAAAAAAGCTCAACCTAAAGATAAGCAATATCGTCTTTCGGATTTGAATGGCTTATCTTTGATCGTGACACCTAAAGGTAATAAATATTGGAATGTACGAATCACTGTACATGGTCAACGTAAATCTGAATCTCTAGGACATTATCCAGAATTAAGTTTAAAAAAAGCTCGTGAACTTGCAAACGAACTTAAATATAAATTTTCTCGATTTTCTATTCATGAGGAATTAAAACCCCTCTTTCGTGAAGTTGCTGAAGAATGGTTTAACAATCAAAAAGAAACTTGGTCTACTAAGCATATTAGCAATGTACGCGCTTCTTTAGATGAGCTTTATACAACTCTGGGGGACAAACGAATCAATCTGATTCAAGCCCCTGAAATTTTGCAGAATATTAAAGTTATCGAAAAGCGTGGCTCTTTAGAGGTTGCTAAACGTACTTTATCTCGGTGTGGCATGGTGATGAAATATGCAATAGCACATGGCTATCGTCTTGATAATCCTGCGAGTGATTTAGTTTATGCCTTAAAGTCTAAACGTGTGACGAATTTAGCTTCTTTGCCTGCCAGTGAAATTCCTCTATTTTTATCAAGAGTAAGAGCTTACCCAAGTGATGCTCAAACCCATCATGCAATTATATTGGTTATGCTTACAGGTGTTCGTATTGGTGAGTTGCTTCAAGCTCGGTGGGATGAGTTTGATTTAGCCGAACGTAAATGGGATATCCCTGCTGAACGGATGAAGAATGGTTTAGCTCATCGTGTACCTTTAACAGATTTGATGATCAGTGAGCTACAAGCTCTTCGTTTAACGCATAATCGAGATCTTTTATTTCCTCATAGACTGAATAATAAAGAACCTATGCGAAGTGAATCTATCCTCCAAGTGATTAAACGTGCTGGCTATGCTGGGCGTATGACCACGCATGGCTTCCGTTCCTTATTCAGTACTGTAGTCAATGAATCAAATTTATTTAATTTTGATGCTATTGAACGCCAACTTGCCCATGTTCCTCAAAATCGGATTCGATCTGCTTACAACAGAGCACAATATTGGGATGAACGTGTCAAGATGATGGACTGGTATAGTGACAAAGTGAAATTATGGTTAATTGAAATATTATAACATTTCATATACTTATTCTGACAGTTATTCTAAAAAGGAAACTGTCAGATCAGCTTTAAGTAGTACACCTAATTGGATCTTTACTTACAAACCTCCTCACATAAGGTGAATAATAACGAAATGGTTGTAATGTAGCCCTCGTCTCTTGGTCGAAGTACTGCCCTTGAAAGCGAATGTTATTACTGATAATTTCTAAGCTTTCAAAGAAATTAGATTTTGCATTTTCAGAGTTACCACTTCGAGCGTAGTGCTCGTGCAAAGCATTGCTTTACTGACACGAGCTCACCCCACGCCTTATAATTCGCTTTCCAAATGATCACTCATTTCTTGAGGTGTAACCTTTATGATATCCATTATAGTTAGGCCGTTTAAGAGTGATTGGGTTGAGTTTTGTGAAGAATATAAAACGACATAATACATGTGCTTCTGTCATTTCAGGCAGAAGCAACAATCTACTAATTAACGATCAAAAAATATAAATGAAATGAACTTACACAAAATAATTAACAGTCTCCTGCATTTACACAGAATAATATACACCCTCCTGATTAAACCGAATTCACGTTAATTTTTCATACACTATTACCCGTCAAAAAAAGCCCTGAGACAAAACTCAAGGCTTTAAAAAACCGCTCTATAATTTATTCTGTTTTTTCAGTTCTACTCGTTTTTCCCACTCTTCCAATGGAATATTATTTTCATCCAATTCTTCTCGTTTTAAATCACTTACTCCTTTCATATATAAATTTACCCAATCATCACTTTCAGGAATATAAGCAAAATCTATATTGAATTTTCCTTGTTCAGTTAAAGAAATTTTATAATGATTCCATTTATCCTTAAACAAATCATGATTTATTAAATCACCCATTAAATCTCGAATTTGCCATTCTATTTCAGTAGGTTCCTGGCCAAAATCGAATGAGCTTGTAATACCATTTTTTAGAGTAAAGTCAACCCCCCATCCTCGATAAGTAGAATAAAGCTTCCCAGTAAAATAAATTATTTTAGCTTCTTGGGGCATTATTGACCATAAAAGCTCCCCTATTTTTTGGTAGATAGCCTGATCATTCATAAGTTACTTTCCTGTTGCTGAATTTTTTAGCTCTAATGACTTCTGTTTAACACCATTAATACTTTGATTAACTATAAAAGAAGTAGGACGTTTGCTAGTATCCGAATAAATCGGTTGAATTGATACCTTAACTTCTTTATTTTGTTTCAATGCATCTTGCCATGTTTTTTCAAGCTGTCCCCACTCTCCACCACCACCATTAAACTTCTTATCCATCGGAACGATATTAATGCCTTCACCTGGACCTTTAAACATAGAAGCAATTAAGTGACCGCCATGATCTTCAGGAAGCCTACCATTATTTTTACCTGAATTTTTCTGCTGATAATTATTCCGATCATTAGCTTCCAATTTCAAATTGGCTTCTACATTATTTACACGACCATTTGCATCTGTTTTATAAGTATAACCATTATCAAGCTTATAAATTGTGTTTGCTTCGGGCTTATTGGCAATTTTATTCCAATCACCTTTCTGCCCAGATTTCAAATTCACATATCTAGCATCTATTTTTGTAATCGTAGATGGTGTTTGGGTAGATGGTTTAACTGGGCTATTTGGTACTTTAATTTCACAACAATTCGCATTATGAACCCAAGTACCAAGCCTACCTACATGGTAGGTATGGAATCCATCAACTTCGATATTATAAACAGTTTCAACTTTATTGGGGATCAATACTTGGCTAACAATTGTTAACTCGTCATTATTCCGATCTAATAAAGTCATACCAGATTGAAGTAATGAAGCCTTTAACCAACCAAAATTCTTAATCCAGAACGGGTGTTCGGCTGTTGTTTCAAGTGTTTCTTGTTGACCTGTTTTATTTTGGATAACAACTTCAAATATCGCTTGCTCTGCTGTTACTTTTGTTGCAATCACAGGACGATAGCCATATTCTAAAGTAACATCATTCCTTGCCCAAACTAGCTCACCACCCTCAAATTTCTCTACAGCTTTCAGTCCTTCACTCGTTTCAATCAGAGTACCTGCTGTAAAACATGCTCCTCCAGTACATGCTTTTACTGCATCATTCATTGCTGCTTTCATTCCAGCAACATCACCAGCTTTTTCGGCAATATCGTAAGCTTTTTGTGCTTTATGGTAAGACTTAGCCGCATCTCCAACTATAGGAATCAAACCTACACTAGCAAAGAAATAGTCTCCAAAATCTTGTGCTTCATGAAATCCCTTGATATCTCCAATAATAGGAATGAAATCTAAAGTTAGACTCCCTCCACCTTTTAAAAATTCTTGACGCTCTTTATACATTTGTGCTGAACAAGCTGTAGCTGTTAGCCCTGCACAATTTTTCTGTTTATATTGCTTGTTTTGTTCATTAACAAACTCTTCTGCTTTTTGGGCTGGTGTCTTACCTTCTTTTGCTGCGATATAAAAATCTTGGGCAAAGTTATTCTCTACTGCATTCTGCCCAACTACACCTGCAAGCTGTGCATTAAATGCTGAATCTCCTACAGTTCCACCTGCAACTGCACCAATCGCTGCCGTCAAATCTCGGATTTGAGTCTTCACATCTTCAGGTAACAGATTCGGAATAAACTCTCCTTTCTCATTCTGATAGCGTGGGTCATCTTTATATTGATTTGCAAAGTAATTCGCTGCTGCTTCGCTCGCAACTGCAGCCGTTCCTCCTGTGGCTGGGTTACCACCATTCACATAGGCAAGCGTTGCACCCAATATCACATGGCTAACCATTTGCGCTGTGGTGTTCTTGTCCTCACCATGACCAAATTCTTGCCCAATCACTTGTGCAGCATACGGTGCTCAGGTATTGCTCACCACTTGTAAGTCGGTTTGTCCGCCCAGTGCTGCGGTAATCGCTGTAGTTACGGCATTTACGTTCTTCGCTCCTTATTGAGCTCCAAATTTAACCAATCATAATTAATACAAATCATTCTTTTATAATTTTCCTCTGTATAATAATCAGAAGCATCTAAATCATTATTTACACCTTGAATCATATGCGGTGAATTCTTTGGCTGCCCCCAATCAATCCAAAAATTTGATAACTCTAATAGACCATATACTGGGTCTAAGCTCAGTTCGTTAAGCTTCAAGTCCAAACAAACTAATAACCACTCATGAGATGATTTTGAAATATCAATATTTAAATTATTTACTACTTTTCTCAAAAGATTTAAAACATCATCTCTTGAAGTATCTTTATCTATAACTAACAATTCATTTAAGACTTTAGATAATTCGTTGGGAATAACCTCTGTCCTTAGAAAATAATCTTCTACAAAACTACTTACCATCTCATTACTTAAACAACCATATTTTGGAACTCCTATATATCCAATATAGATAGTTCCAAAATTATCAAAATTAAGCTGTTTAAGTTTTTCATATGCTTGAGTTATCATGGTTTAGTTGGCACCCCTGTAATTTTACCATTTGGAATAAACATTCTATGCGAGACTCCACCTAATTTAGGATCAACTATCCACTCAAAACGACCAACAGTACCATTCATACTACCTTCAATTTGATATAGACTTGCACC